>NZ_JBOFLP010000229.1:0-32876 GCF_051657925.1 Chroococcidiopsis sp. | reverse complement strand
CTCAACACCAAATGATTTCTCTGTGTCACTTCGGCTTGCCAGCCAGGTTCGACGATATTCGTCCCCGTGGCTTCCGCGACGATCGCGGGACTGAAAATACAATCTCCTGGTTGTAAGTCTTCTCTTCTATAGACAGGTGTGTCGTGCCACGCATCGGCTGTATACATTTGTACTGTCTTCACTGGTACGGGAGGTGCGTCGGTGCGCCGAGTTACAATTGGTTCTGTAGCTACCTCTGTTTTTAAGATCGCCTCCACAGCTACCGCCTCGACAATGAATCGTCGATCGGCAGCAATAAACCCGTACAGTTGACGGTGCGCTGCCTCAAACTGCTGTCGCATTCCTGCTATATCTTCGTATCGGACTACCAAAGGCGAATCTGTCCCCTCGTAGCGCAAATGTACTCGCCGCATTACCGATAGGGTTGAGGTGATGCGGTTATCTCTATCTGTAAGGTCTAGTTCTGCTTTTGCTTCTAACTCTAACTGAGTTAAAATTTCTTCTAATTCAGCCACCAACTGCACAGTTAAAACCCTCTCCACGGCACGTTCTCGTAACGCCCGTTCGTCTGCCAAACCCATACCATAAGCCGATAGCACCCCAGCATAGGGATGGATCAAAATCTGCTGCATTCCTAAAGCGTCGGCAATTAAACAAGCATGTTGTCCGCCAGCGCCGCCAAAACAGCAGAGAGTATATTCCGACACGTCATAACCGCGCTGAAGAGAGATCTTCTTAATCGCATTCGCCATTTTTTCCACAGCGATCGCTAAAAATCCGGTTGCGACTCGTTCGGGCGATCGCCCATCTCCAATGTCTGCCGCTAGTTGGCTAAACTTGCGTTGCACGACTTCTGCATCTAAGGGCAAATCTCCACGCGATCCAAATACCTTGGGAAACAAGTCCGGTTGCAACTTGCCTACCATGATGTTGCAGTCCGTTACCGTCAGCGGTCCTCCTTGACGATAACAAGCCGGTCCTGGGTTTGCCCCAGCCGATTCGGGTCCCACACGATAGCGCGCCCCGTCAAATTGGGCGATCGAACCGCCACCCGCCGCCACCGTATGAATTGCCATCATCGGCGTTCGCAGTCGCACTCCTGCCACTTCTGTTTCTAACGCCCGTTCGTATTCGCCTGCGTAATGGGCAACATCTGTAGAAGTTCCACCCATATCGAAGCTGATAATCTTATTAAACCCCGCCATCAAACTTGTCTGCACTGCCCCGACAATCCCTCCCGCAGGTCCCGAGAGAATGCTATCTTTCCCCTGAAACCTTTGGGCATCTGCTAACCCACCATTGGATTGCATGAACATTAATTTGGGTGAGTCGGGAAATTCGGAATTCGGAATTAAATTCTCTCTCTGCTCCCCTGCTCCTCTGCTCCTCTGCTCCTCTGCTCTCTTTCCCCTGCTCCCTGCTCCCTGCTCCCTGCTCCCTCCCATCTGACTCGCCACCCGATCCACATACCTACGCAAAATGGGAGATAAATAAGCATCAACTACGGTAGTGTCGCCTCGACTGACGAGTTTCATCAAGGGACTGACTTCGTGGGAGACGGAAATCTGAGTGAAACCGATTTTTCGGGCTACGGCTGCAACTTGTTGTTCGTGTTGAGGATAGCGGTAGCCGTGCATGAAGACGATCGCGCAGGAACGAATTCCGGCATCGTAAGCTGCTTGCAATTCTAAGGTGTAGGCTGGATTAACAGAAATGAGTTCTTCGCCTTGGGCGCTGTAGCGTTCTTCTACTTCAACGACTCGTTCGTACAGCATTTCTGGTAAAACGATTTGCCGTGCGAAGATGTTGGGGCGATTTTGGTAGCCGATGCGTAAGGCATCCCGAAAGCCTTTTGTCACAACTAAGACAGTGCGATCGCCTTTACGTTCTAACAGTGCATTTGTCGCGACAGTCGTTCCCATCTTCACCACACCAATTTGTGCTGCTGGTAGGGGTGCATCGGCAGGAATGCCGAGAATTTCCCGTATGCCTTGAATTGCTGCATCGGTATAGCGTTCTGGATTTTCCGACAGTAGTTTGTGAACGATCGTTCGTCCGTCAGGATGCTGCGCCACGATATCGGTAAACGTACCACCGCGATCGATCCAAAATTGCCAACGTCCTATCGCGCGATCGGCTACCGTCATCACTCATTCCTCAATGCAAGGGCTATTTGTAAGTTAGCAGCAGCTAGGGTACAGCTGCATGGCGCGATCGTCCTATCGTAGTTGGTGAATTCCTTGAATTAATCCCTGACAAACACCCGTGAGAAAATCTAAATTTAAGGTTTCAATGCGATCGCTCTGTTTGTGATAGTGAGGGTTGCGTAACATCGCTGTATCTGTAACCATCATCGCTCGATATCCTCGATCCCAAAAGGGCGCGTGATCGCTTAATCGCGTTTGGGGAACAATCCTACCTCGGTTGGGAACTGGCAGCCACTCGCTCGGAACTCCTACTTGGCGTATATTTCGGCTGAGATGAATTAAGTCAGGAACGATCGATAAATTACCGATCAAAGCAATGAAATCGCCGCGATTAGGGTAAAAGCGCTCTAATGGACTTGGGTATCGTTGCGATCCAGGTGTAGCATCGCTGTAACCCAACATTTCAAGGGAAATCATCAAACGTAGCGGTTGTCGCTGCTGGCGTAATAAATCGGCATAGGCAGACGCACCCGAACCTACAGCGATACCGTCTTTTCCGGTAAATCCGTATTCTTCTAAATCAAATGCTACGAGTTGAATGGGATATTTAGCTGGTTGGGTAGCAAAAGATTTTGCTAATTCTAGTAGTACCGATACACCTGTGGCATTATCATCTGCCCCAGGCGTACCAGGAACGGTGTCGTAATGCGCGCCAATTAAAATTGGTGGAGATTTTCTCTTGCTTTGTTGCAAGCAAGGAAGATTGAGAATTAAGTTTTGAAAAGTTTGTCCTCTAATTTGAAATTCATGAATGTCTACCTTGCCCCATTGACTGAGTTCTGCATGAATATATTGGCGGACGAAGAAATGTCCTGCTGTTGATAGGAAAGGATCGCGATCGCGGACTATTTCTGTTAAGTGATTCTGCAAGCGTTGTTTGAGATCCACAGTCTGGTTTAATTTTTTACTTAAATAGTTTTCACCTTCATTGTCGTATAAACCGAATATATCTTGCGATTCTCAAATTTCTTCCGTGCGATAGATCGATTTTTCAGTATATATCAATACCATAAAAGTATTGAAATAAATTATTCAAAGGAGTTTGAGCAGTGAATATTCTAGCTTGGATAGTCTTAGGTTTAATTGCTGGCGCGATCGCCAAAGCTATCTATCCCGGCCGTCAAGGTGGTGGTATCTTAGGTACGCTCTTACTAGGTATTATTGGTGCATTTGTAGGTGGTACTTTGGGAACTTTCCTCAGTACGGGAACCTTACAGTTGGCAGCTACAACTTTTAGTATTCCTGGTATAGCTTTAGCAGTTCTTGGTGCAATTATTGCTATATTTATTTGGAATGCAATCAACCGTCGAAGCGCTGTATAAGCTGTTAGTAAAAGCGTAGTTAAAGTATAAGATTTAGAATAAATCGGGATAGGAAAGTAGATAAACTATCCCGATTTTGCGTTTTGAATATTCGATAATATAGATCTGAATCCAAGCAGGCAAAAATTTCTCTCTAACCTCTTGCTCTAGAACCGATCTTCAAATAAGAGTTATGTCAGATTGTCAGTCAAACTTAATCCGAACTCACTTCTCGAATTTGTAAAGCATTACCCATCCACTCAGCACCGTGAAGCTGAAATTTTGCTATTTCTTCTTGAGGTTTTGCAGTCATTTGGACGAATGCAAATCCTAACCCTTCACCCGTACTCCAGTGAGTCGGATAAAAAATATGTTTGATAGAACCGTAATTGCCAAAGAGGTCTAAAATATCTGTCTGTGCTACTTGGTGCGGTAAGTTATTAACGAACAGGGTCATAAAAACACTCCTCTATCGATTCATGGCAATGCCTGGACTCTAGTATTCCCAAAATTTCATCAAAAATTTGGCTCGACAGATCGGCTGCGCTCGGAGTTCCTCCAACACCCTTTTTAGGAAGCTAAGAAAAATTGGTACGTGAGGTGATGTCTAATTTGTGACTTCTACCTATTGTTACTGTGACAGTTTTGATTGTTACCGCTTGCGAGTCAGTAGTATTTATTTTTTTTGTATATTTAATAACAATTAACTCAAAATAAATAATTGACAGCACATCTACTACGTTAGATTCATGACTTCTGGCAAAGTATTACGAGAAGATAATACAAATTTAGCTTTTTCGTAAAATTTATTAAGATTGCTAAATGAACTTCAAACGCTTATCTCAGTTTGGCTCTCCGATTTTAGGTTTACTCTTATTTGGAGTATCGTTGTGGGCGATCGCAACTCAATTGCGAGAGTTCGACTATCGAGATATTTTTCGTAGCTTGGCAGAAATTCCCAAAAGTTACATAGTACTTGCACTGATTTGCACTGCGCTGAACTACTTGATGCTGACGGGGTATGATGCTTTAGCAATGCGATCCATTCGCCGTTCCATACCTTTTCGGAAAGTGGCACTGACGGCGATTATTAGTCAAGCAATTACCAATACTGCCGGATTAGAACTCTTAACTGGCAGCGCGATCCGCTACCGATTTTATTCGGCTTGGGGGCTATCGACTCTAGAAATTGCGAAAGTGATTACTTTCTGTCACGTTAGCTTTTGGTTAGGCTTTTTTGCCGTAGCTGGCTTGGTGTTGATTGGCGAACCGGTATCTGTCCCCTCTTTACTCCGCATTCCCTCAAACTCTTTATTTCCGCTCGGTACGATATTTTTATTTTTAGTTGCAGGATATTTATTGTGGAATACTTGGAGTCACAAGCCGATGAAACTCGGCAAGTGGGGAATTCCGCGCCTTCCTGGTAAGCTTTCACTATTTCAAACAGCGATCGCGATCCTCGACTGGGCAATTGCAGGAGGCGTTCTCTACGTTTTGCTATTAGCTAACGCTCCCTTATCGTATCCAAGTTTTTTTGGGATCTACATCTTAGGACAGTTGGCAGGAGTTATTAGCAATGTCCCTGGTGGATTAGGCGTGTTTGAAACGGTACTCTTGCTGTCGCTATCAGCTCAAATTCCCTCAGCCGAACTGTTTGGGGCGTTATTAGCCTATCGAGGCATTTACTACTTTTTACCTTTAATTGTGGCGATCGTACTGCTGGGGATTTATGAATTGCGGCAGCGATTCGAGAAAACAGAGTTTTCTCCGCGCAATCGTACCTAAACTTTCTGAACTCATTCTCGTTCTTCAACTTAAGACATATAAAAACGTTACCGCAGCGATACCATATCTAGTTACAAACGCTACTTGAGGGATAAGAGGGCAATTCTGGTTCGATATAAGTGGCAAACTGCCAGAGTTAGGTTCAGGCGATCGCGTCAATTGGCGATCGCGCAAACTTCCAATTAAAATACAAGCACAGCCACAGATATTGTTGTATTTGCTGTCTGAGTCAGTGCAAATTATGCTTGAGCTAAGAAGTTTTGAGTGTGGGGTAGGCTGCTACCAACTTCGTAACTATGAACTATGAGTAAACAAGAATCTGGAGCGATCGCGCGGGAAATTCAAACCCAAATTTTCGTTTTGGGTGGACTCGCCGCCCTCATGTGGATTACCGAATTTATAGATATCTTCTTTTTTAGAGGTAGATTAGACGCTTTTGGTATTCGTCCCCACAGCTTTATCGGCTTGCGGGGCATTTTCTTTGCCCCTTTTTTACACGGTGGATTGGGACATTTAATTGCGAATACAATACCGTTTCTCACTTTAGGCTGGTTAGTGATGTTACGGGAAACCAGCGATTTTTTTGTCGTCAGCATCATTACAGTACTCGTCAGTGGATTAGGCGTATGGTTGACTGGTTCACCTTATTCAATCCATGTCGGTGCGAGTGGAGTTATTTTTGGTTATTTTGGGTTTTTACTCCTACGTGGCTATTTTGAACGGAGTTTTGCAGCAATTTTATTTTCTCTTGTTGTGGGCTTCCTTTACGGCGGGATGATTTGGGGAGTTTTACCAATTCAATACGGTATTTCCTGGCAAGGGCATTTATTTGGATTTATTGGGGGTGCGATCGCGGCTCGTTTATTAGCTAAACCAAAAAAGAGGTATTAGTAGTAGAGGCGCACTGCTGTGCGCCCGCTTTGTAGAAAAAGTGTAAGCTTCTCCATTCTCCCAAGCTTTAATACTATTTTCATGTGGCTCGATTAATTCTTCTTCCTTTGTAGGTTGTTCCCACAATCTGCCGTCATTAAAACCTTCGTAACGAGTAGCAGAAAATATGTGTGGAATATCTTCTCAAGAAACACATCTAAGTCCTACATCTAGCTGATTCAATAGCGTAGCTTTTAGGAAGATTCATTTTATAGATTTGTGAATTTCAAGCGTAGGTGAGCATTGCCCACCTTACGAGTAGATGACATAATTTTAAGCTTCAGAATTGTCATGAAAACGCTTAGTAAACTCAGGATAATTTTCTATATCCTCTAGTGAGTTTAATGGTGGCATTTCAATCCAGTTTCCTTCCATATGGAGTTTATCTACATTAAGCATAAAAAGCTTCATTGTCGTCTCGATGAGTAAGAACATAGTCATGTAAGTCTTTCTGACTCATTGCTTGAAAATTAGGCTTACTCATCCTATGTACCTTCATCGCCCGTTAGGATATATTTCTATGATATTTTCCTCGCCTGCCAATATAAATACGTTTCCCGCTCGCTCATCCATGCGAACAATATTAATAGGTAAGTAAAGTTTAGAAGCTCCTTAGTAAGGTTTGCCAGCAAAGTATTGTAATTTCCTATTTTGTAGAGCCTGTATCAGGTAAGTCCATAGATGGTACTAATTCTGCATCACCTGAATTTTCCTGTCGGGGAATTGGTTGTTCGCTTGGTTCTGTAATTTCTGGTAAAGCAGGTGACATGCTAGGAGATGGCGTAACTTGAGGACGGCGGAAACGATTGAAATAACCACCAAATTTTTGACCAATTGGATTTTGAATCTTTGGTGTTTCTGGCGCAATTGGTTTTGGTTCTACTGGTGTTGTTAACTCTGGTGCAATTTCTTGAGTAGTATTTTCCTGTTCAGGAGTATTTAACTCGGATGCGGGTGATTCTTCGACTTCAGGCAAAGTGGGTGATGGTGTAGCAGTTGGTGGACGACGAAAACGATTGAAATAACCACCAAAACGTTGGGAGTCGGGAGTCTGTAGGGACGGGTTTCCAAACCCGCCCGTACGGGAGTCGGGAGTCGCTGGAGTCGGTGCGACTGGCGGTGTTATTTCTACTGCTGGTACTTCTGGGGCAATTTCTGGTAGTGGTTCTGTTTCTTCAGGAGTAGTTAATTCTGGTGCAGGTGCTTCTACTTCTGGCGTTGGCGATGGTGCAACAACTGGCGAACGGCGGAAGCGATTGAAAAATCCTTTCGGTTTTTCTTCCTCTAGTTTTTTTGGTGCTGCTTCGGGTTTCTCTTCTTGTTCTACTGTAGGTTCCACTTCCGGCGAAATTTCTGGTTGTGGTTCTACAGCAGGTGGAGTTAACTCCGGTGCAGGAGATTCTTTGACTTCCGGTAGCGTCGGGGATGGTGTAGCAGCAGGACGGCGGAAGCGATTGAAAAATCCCTTTGGTTCTTCTACTTTGGCTGGAGGTATCGGGGCTGGTTCTTTAGTTTCAGTTTCTGGAGTTTCAATCTCTGTTTCGGCAGGCTTTTCTTTCGTTTCGGTTGGTATCTCTTCTTCTGGTTGCGGTGGAATAGTCTCTTCTATCGCTGGTGGTACGGGTATAGGCACTTTTTCTACTTCGCCCTTGTAGTCAGGATCGACAATACCACGGGCGGCGGCAGCGGATAATTCGCCCCTTACCAGTTTTGAGAGAGTATCTTGACTATTCGGATCGTAGGAAATGACGCGGACGGTGTTGTTAAAAACGTTTTTGACTGGGTTGCCTTGTTCGTCGAGAAATTCTAGTTGTACCCAGTTTTTCCCCTTGTTAAAACCTTTAAGATAAATTGGTTCCCAGCGATCGATAATGAAACTCTTGCCGTTAATCGTACAACGGATGCGCCAGTCGGGAACTTCGTCTTGAGGATCGGCTTGGGCGGCGAGGTGTAAGGGGGCGTTGGTAAGGTAAAAGTCGAGTAGGATTGGTTCTGCCCCGTAGCTACCTTTAGGACGGCTGTAGGTTAATAATGGCTGGCTAGAGTTAGGGTTGTTATCGTCGGTTTTGGTAAAAACGTGAAATGTAGTTTGAGCGTATGCACCCTCGTTCTTAAAACTTTCATGCCAAGGGCGAGAAGCGAAGACGCGCAGGGTGTGAGTACCTGGGGATAGGTTGGATAGAACAAAAGGTTTTTGCACGTCGTAGACGGCTTCGTAGGGCTGGTTATCGAGAATAACGTGAAGATGGGGACCTAAGCCTAAATCTGAATTTTGAAAAATGGGTAGGTCTTGGACTTGAAAGCGGGCTGATACCGTATCGTCTTGCAGCACCTCATCGGGCTGGGGAGACAAGATTTTCACTTGCGGCTGGCGAACTTCCAAGGCTTGACGCAGTTGCAGAATAGCTTCCGGTGGGGCGACTTCGGTAATGTTACCTGCAAGTTGGACGGTACTGCGGGAGTTTGGGGGAGTAGCGGCGCGTAAAGTATCCGAACTGCCACAACTTACCAGACCTAAGCTCAAACATGCTGCGACTAGAACTGCGATCGCAGCCTTAGCCATTTTTCGTAGTTTTGCGATCGCCACCACCCAAAATGCTCCTCATACTCGAAATTTACTATCACCCTCAATCTAAATTTTAAGGGTTGCAGGTAAATCGCCTGAAATGATTTACAGATTGTGCCAGATGACAGATCGGCTTTCGCGTTCTAAGTATCAAGCGTTACATGTAACTCACGCATGTGATACAAGTCAATTTAATAAAAAACTTCATCCTCAAGAGGTAACTCCCATCGCCTGTTTCCTGACTTCTGACTCATTTCTTCATAAATGTTGCAAATTATTTAGCTTTGTAAATTATATAAATAACCCCTTGACTTTTTTCACAGTCATGGGAAGTTGAAGACCTGAACCTGCTTAATGTTGAGCAATTTTGAAATATTGTTAACAAAAGCCTAATATGAAGACAAGCGAGATTTTATAATTCATCAGAAAGCAGTTTCGCGATTCGGTATTCTGGTCTACCTGATGGATGTCATAGAACAGACAAATGGTTGACTTACTCAAAGAAAACCGATTTGTGAATTAAACCACTCCTGTTTCCTTGTCAAGAGAGGAGAGTCTAAATGACGATCAGTCCTCCGGAGCGAGAGGAAAAGAAAGCAAGAGTTGTCGTCGATAACGATCCGGTTCCAACTTCATTTGAGTTGTGGTCAAAACCTGGACACTTCGATCGCACCTTGTCTAGAGGTCCCAAAACCACAACCTGGATTTGGAACCTGCACGCCCTCGCACACGATTTCGATACGCATACCAGCGACCTAGAAGATATTTCCCGTAAAATCTTCGCCGCTCACTTCGGTCACTTAGCGGTGATCTTCATCTGGTTGAGCGGGATGTATTTTCATGGCGCTCGTTTTTCAAACTATGAAGCTTGGCTAGCCGATCCACTGGGCGTGAAGCCTAGCGCTCAGGTTGTCTGGTCTGTTGTTGGTCAAGACATTTTAAATGCTGATGTCGGTGGTGGCTTCCACGGCATTCAGATTACATCTGGGTTTTTCCAAATTTGGCGTGGTGCTGGCATCACGAACACGTTCCAACTCTATTGCACTGCCATTGGCGGTTTAGTCATGGCGGCGCTGATGCTGTTTGCTGGTTGGTTCCACTACCACAAACGCGCTCCTAAGTTGGAATGGTTCCAGAATGTCGAGTCAATGCTGAACCACCACCTAGCAGGATTGTTAGGTCTAGGTAGCTTGGCATGGGCGGGACACCAGATCCACGTATCTTTGCCAATTAACAAGCTGTTGGATGCTGGGGTAGCGGCAAAGGATATTCCTTTACCGCAAGAATTTATCCTCAACTCCAACTTGATGACTGAGTTGTATCCCAGTTTTGCTCAAGGCTTAACGCCCTTCTGGACGTTGAACTGGGGTGCGTATGCTGACTTCCTCACCTTCAAGGGCGGACTTAATCCCGTTACTGGTGGACTGTGGTTGACAGATCAAGCGCACCACCACTTGGCGATCGCCGTATTGTTCATCATTGCCGGACACATGTACCGGACGAACTGGGGCATCGGTCACAGCTTGAAGGAAATTCTGGAAAATCACAAAGGACCCTTCACCGGAGACGGTCATAGAGGTCTGTTTGAAAACATGACCACTTCCTGGCACGCTCAGTTGGGAACCAACTTAGCAATGCTGGGTTCGCTGACGATTATCGTGGCGCATCACATGTACGCGATGCCTCCGTATCCGTACTTGGCAACCGACTACGCAACTCAGCTGTCCATTTTCACTCACCACATGTGGATTGGCGGCTTCTGTATCGTCGGTGGTGCGGCTCACGCCACCATCTTCATGGTGCGGGATTACGATCCAGCCACGAACATGAACAACGTTCTGGATCGAGTCCTTCGTCACCGCGACGCTATCATTTCTCACCTCAACTGGGTGTGCATGTTCTTGGGCTTCCATAGCTTCGGCTTGTACATCCATAACGACACGATGCAAGCGCTCGGTCGTCCCCAGGATATGTTCTCGGATACGGCGATTCAACTTCAGCCCGTATTCGCGCAGTGGGTGCAAAACCTACACACCTTGGCTCCTGGTTCTACCGCTCCTAACGCCCTCGAACCCGTCAGCTATGCTTTCGGTGGCGGCGTGCTGGCTGTAGGTGGAAAAGTCGCCATGATGCCGATCGCGTTGGGTACGGCGGATTTCATGATCCACCACATTCACGCTTTCCAAATCCACGTTACTGTACTAATCCTGCTTAAGGGCTTCTTGTTTGCCCGTAACTCTCGCTTGATCCCAGACAAAGCTAACTTGGGCTTCCGCTTCCCTTGCGACGGTCCAGGACGCGGCGGTACTTGTCAGGTTTCTGGTTGGGACCACGTATTCTTAGGTCTGTTCTGGATGTTCAACACGATTTCGATCGCCGTCTACCACTTCAGCTGGAAGATGCAATCGGATGTGTGGGGCACGGTAGACCCAGACGGCACGATCAATCACATTACGGCAGGCAACTTTGCCCTCAGCGCCACTACCATTAACGGTTGGTTGCGTGACTTCCAGTGGGCGCAAGCCGCTCAGGTAATTCAGTCCTACGGTTCGGCGTTGTCCGCTTACGGACTGCTGTTCTTAGGCGCTCACTTTGTCTGGGCATTTAGCTTAATGTTCTTGTTCAGCGGTCGCGGCTACTGGCAAGAGCTGATCGAATCGATCGTTTGGGCGCACAACAAGTTAAAAGTCGCTCCCACCGTACAGCCTCGCGCTTTGAGCATCATTCAAGGTCGAGCTGTGGGAGTAGCCCACTACCTCTTGGGCGCGATCGTCACGATCTGGGCGTTCTTCGAGGCGCGAATACTTTCAGTAGGTTAGCATTCAGTCATCAGCAATTCTTATGGATTGCTGATGGCAATAGGTCAGAGGATTCACGTAACCTATGGCAACAAAATTCCCTAAATTTAGCCAAGACCTAGCCCAGGACCCGACGACACGTCGGATTTGGTACGGCATCGCAACCGCTCACGACTTTGAAAGCCACGACGGGATGACCGAAGAGAATCTGTATCAGAAACTCTTCGCCACTCACTTCGGTCACTTGGCAATCATCTTCCTGTGGGCATCTAGCCTGCTGTTCCACGTCGCTTGGCAAGGCAACTTCGAGCAGTGGATTAAAGACCCACTACACGTCCGTCCGATCGCTCATGCGATTTGGGATCCACAATTCGGCAAAGCCGCAGTTGATGCTTTCACCCAAGGTGGTGCAAGCTATCCCGTTAACATTGCTTATTCTGGTGTTTACCACTGGTGGTACACCATTGGGATGCGGACAAATAACGACCTCTACATGGGTTCCGTTTTTCTGCTGCTACTAGCGTCTATCTTCCTGTTCGCTGGCTGGCTGCACCTGCAACCCAAGTTCCGCCCCAGTCTCTCCTGGTTCAAGAGCGCCGAGCCACGCCTCAACCACCACTTAGCTGGTCTGTTTGGCGTTAGCTCTTTAGCTTGGACTGGACACCTAATTCACGTTGCGATCCCCGAATCTCGCGGACAGCACGTTGGTTGGAGTAACTTCCTCACCACCCCACCTCATCCAGATGGGCTACAACCCTTCTTCTCTGGTAATTGGGGCGCGTATGCTGCTAACCCCGACACTGCCAATCACGTATTTGGTACGAGTCAAGGCGCAGGAACCGCAATTCTAACTTTCTTAGGTGGTTTCCATCCCCAAACCCAGTCCTTGTGGCTGACGGACATGGCTCACCACCACCTGGCGATCGCGGTATTATTCATCGTCGCCGGACACATGTACCGTACCAACTTCGGTATCGGTCACAGCATCAAAGAAATGCTCAACGCCAAGAAATTCTTTGGCGCTAGCACCGAAGGTCAGTTCAACCTGCCTCACCAAGGCTTGTACGACACGATCAACAACTCCCTGCACTTCCAACTGTCTTTGGCATTGGCTGCACTGGGAACGATCACATCCTTGGTCGCACAGCACATGTACGCGATGCCTCCCTATGCATTCATCGGGCAGGACTTCACGACACAAGCAGCGCTGTATACCCATCACCAGTACATTGCTTGTGCGTTGATGTTGGGTGCGTTTGCCCACGCTGCAATCTTCTGGGTACGCGACTACGACCCAGAGCAAAACAAAGGCAATGTTCTCGATCGCGTCTTGAAGCACAAAGAAGCGATTATCTCCCACTTGTCTTGGGTGTCTCTCTTCTTGGGCTTCCATACCTTGGGTCTATACGTCCACAACGACGTTGTAGTAGCCTTCGGTACTCCTGAAAAGCAAATCCTGATCGAACCAGTCTTCGCGCAGTTCATTCAGGGCGCTCACGGGAAAGTCCTGTACGGCTTCGATACCCTGCTATCGAATCCCGATAGCGTTGCTTCCACCGCTGGCGCTGCCTGGCTGCCTAACTGGTTGGATGCAATCAATAACGGCACGAACTCTCTATTCTTGACCATCGGTCCTGGCGACTTCTTGGTACACCACGCTTTTGCCTTAGCGATCCACACAACCGTGTTGGTACTCGTTAAAGGCGCGTTGGATGCCCGTGGTTCCAAGCTGATGCCCGATAAGAAAGACTTCGGTTATGCCTTCCCATGCGACGGTCCTGGTCGTGGTGGTACTTGCGACATCTCCGCTTGGGACTCCTTCTATCTGGCTGCTTTCTGGGTACTAAACACTGCTGGTTGGGTTACGTTCTACTGGCACTGGAAGCACTTAGGTATTTGGCAAGGCAACGTAGCTCAATTCAACGAGTCTTCGACATACTTGATGGGCTGGCTGCGCGATTACCTGTGGCTGTATTCAGCTCAGCTAATCAACGGCTACAACCCCTATGGCATGAATAACTTGTCTGTCTGGGCTTGGATGTTCCTGTTGGGACACCTGGTATGGGCAACTGGTTTCATGTTCTTGATCTCTTGGCGCGGTTACTGGCAAGAATTGATCGAAACTTTGGTCTGGGCGCACGAGCGGACTCCTCTAGCGAACTTGATTCGCTGGAAAGACAAGCCCGTGGCTCTATCCATCGTTCAAGCTCGGATTGTCGGCTTAGGTCACTTCGCTGCTGGATACATCCTCACATATGCTGCGTTCCTCATTGCCTCCACGGCTGGTAAGTTTGGTTAACGCCTCTACCAGTTGTGTAGTTAAATGAGAAAATCCCTCACCTACGGGTGGGGGATTTTTAGTTTTTTGCGATTGGACTTTTAGTAGATGTTTTTGATGTGGTTAAAAGATAAAGTTTGGATTGTGGTGGAAGTAAAGAAATGATTTTGTGTCGCGCATCAGCCGTAGGCGAAGCGTAGCGTTAGGCGCAAAGGCGCGAAGAAGATCGCAAAAGTAGTGAGTCTGTAGGGGCGGGTTCACCAAAAATATTTATTTTTATAGCAAGATCTCAACAAATCCGCCCCCAGTTAACGATTTGTACCCATAGGGATCGATATAGGAGAAAAACATGAGTCGCAAAAAGCCACCCCAAAAATCAATTAATGTAGATGGTAATCGTCCAATCGATCCGAGTGAAATTCAAGTCAAAGAGACGGTAAATATTGACGGTCAACGCCCGATTACTGCTGATAAAAATGAAGTGCGCGATACCCTGGATGTGGACGGTCAGCGTCCGATCGCTGCTAGTCATTTACAATTTCAAGAGACATTGAATGTAGACGGTAGCCGTCCCGTCGATCCCAGCGATCTAGACATTAAAGAAACGGTAAATATTGACGGTCAACGCCCTATCGCTGCGAATGATTTTAAAGTTGACAGGACGTTGAATGTGGATGGTCAGCGTCCAATTTCTTCAAATGACAAGGCACAACCTGAGATGCCCCCAGACTTCGTGGATTAATTCGTGAGATCCATAAAATTAGTAGGAACGCACGCCTGTACGCCCCTACAAACGGATTGCGATTGAAAGAGAAGGCGATCGAATTGAAAATTGTGTCACATTTATGTCACATTAGCCTTCTATTCTATCTTTCAGTAGACCAAACAGTCTGCTTCCTCATGCAAAGATTCAAACCCTCCTCAAGCCACAGCAGGAGGGTATTTTTTTGTCAGCGATCGGTGACCAGTGACCAGTTATCAGTTTTATTTCTTTTCTTCTTGTACTAAGCGGAATTTTGTGCTTGTAGTTCTTGAAACTGCGCTCGAATTGTCTCTATTCTTTTGCGATTTACGCCCAGATCGGATTTACCCAATCGAGAAGCCGAACGGACGTGGAAGACTTGTGCGTCGCGATCTAAATCAAACTCGACATCATCGACAAAACCCATTATCGCACTCGTGAATTCAGCATAGATATAGCTGTCAGTTTCCGTCACAATATTTGTTTTCGGTAAACTTGAGATAACTTGTTTGAGTTGGGTCAACGCCACCTCGGGAGCAGATGTATAGTTTAGCGGCTCCACTTTATGGCTGGCATCTGCACTTTGACTAGAGACGCAGTTAGGCGTATTCGGACATGGGGCTAGCTTGCCATCGCGCACGCCCAAGTTATTTGGTCTATTTCCTGTAAATATACCCACGCTCTTTATCGGCGAGACATCTATCTATGAATTTTAATATTGTATTGCTCATGTTAGTTGCGATCGCAGGCAATTAACATTTTCTCACGATAGTTACGTTGTTACACTGCTCAAAACTGGAAACGATGAAACTCAGTAAGATCTATCTTGTTACAGTTCTTTGTGACAAAGACGAGCTGTGTAAAATTTTTTAATATTTTCTTGGTTTTCCAAGATTTTGTTGTATGCGAAGTTTAAATTTTTTAAAAAACTTTAATTAACCTCAAGCACTCGCGCTACGATTAATTTTAGTAAATTCAAGTATATACACCAGCACGAAAGCATAAAAGATTCAGGAAAAAGTTTTAGAGACGATCTCGTCTAAACTAGAAAAGTTGAGTCAAGTTGGGATGGCGATCGCAAACGATCTGGCAAGAATGAAAATGTCAATAAATCATTTTCAGGAAAAGACAAGGAGTCAATAATGAGTGCATCGACAGAGGACAATATCAAATATATAGATGGAGAATCTCCAAAAAACGAACCGATTTCAACTGGAGCAAATGGTTCTCAATATACTCAGGTAGAAAACTTGAGCAGTGGAAG
The DNA here is from genome assembly GCF_051657925.1 of Chroococcidiopsis sp. Lineage (NCBI taxonomy): Bacteria > Bacillati > Cyanobacteriota > Cyanophyceae > Chroococcidiopsidales > Chroococcidiopsidaceae > Chroococcidiopsis > Chroococcidiopsis sp. Next base: position 17,005 of record NZ_JBOFLP010000229.1, on the reverse strand, counting down.
TTTAGATAAAATTCGAGAGATTCTCTTCGGGACGCAAGTTCGAGAAAATAATAAAAGATTTAACCGGATTGAAGAACGACTGCTGAAAGAGTTTACAGAACTGCGGGAAGATACAAGAAAGCGCATGGATGGATTGGAAGCCTACATCAGACAAGAAATTGACTCTCTCACAGAAGTCGTTAAAAAACAGCAGGTTAGTAGAGATGAAACTTTAAAAGAACTGACTCAAGAACATAAAAACCAAGTTGAAAATCTAGAGAGAAAGCTTTTTGATTTGGACGAGCAAACAAATAAAATTGCCCGAGATTTACGCCAGCAGATTTTAGACCAATCCAAAAATATGAACGAGGATATAGGAAAAAAATATGCGGAAATTTTAGCAACAGTCGAGCGAGAAACTCAGGAAATTCGGAGCGACAAAGCTAATCGGATTACCTTATCGGCTTTATTTGCAGAACTAGCAATGCGTCTGAGAAGCGAAACCTAATATTGAAGTGAAGCCTAATATTAAAAAACAAAAACTAAGCGCACCTGCCAAGTCGTATCTTGGCGCAAAATCTGAATTTGGTTGATGAATTCGCGAAAGTAGAAGCGACGCTCCGATTCAGATAAATCACGCCAAAATTGGGGAATGGATACAGCTTGAGCTACGGAACGTAAATTGACTGGTGGTAAAGTCGCAAATTTAGCTTGTAACTGGGAAATTTCCGCACGGAGTTTGTAGGCGCGTAAACTAGCAGTCTCTTCATCCAAAACACCTGTACTAGTAAGCTGAGAGAGTTGAGCTAGAATCTCTTCCCGATTGGCGATCGCGTTGAGTAAAGACTGCTTTGCTGCATCCAATTGAGGAAAATTCATTTGAGCCACAGCATCAGGTAAATCGCGGCAAATGGCAGCGATTGTTTGTTCTAATACCCGTTCGTAGGCAATAGCACCACACTTAGGGCGTTGAGGACATTGCAAGGCGCGTAAGTAGAGATATTCTCGCTTTTGGCGACGAGCAGTAACGCTCACAACCGTCATTGGAGCTTGGCACTCGCTACAGATCGCTAATCCGACGAGGGAACGAGGAGCGCTAGCAGTTCTCGGCGGGAGCTGGCGGTTACGCCGCAACAGGCGATCGATCTGAGCCGCCTCTTCCCGAGAAATAATTGGTACGTGGGTATTGGCGATCGTCTCACCGTTTTGATAAGCTGTATCGCCTCGATAAACAGGATTCGTCAGCCAACGTCGTCCGGTAGTCACGGAAATCTTTTTGCCATATTTTTGTGCTAAATGTCTTACTGCTCCGCGCAAAGAACCGAACAGGAGAAAGTTTTCAAAAAAATCTTTCACGACTGGGGCAGTAGTACGGTCGATCGCGTATTTTTCTTTACCACGCCGATAACCATAGGGAGCTTTACCAGGAGGAGGCAAGGCATTGAGACGATTGCGAGCGTGTCCCTGACGCAGGCGACGGCTGCGCTGCTGTTGTCCTATGGCGAGAAGTTGAATTAAATCTGTCTGTAGCGTTAATTCACTCCCTCTATCGGTAGCTAAAGACGATTCACCGATCGCTACCTTTACACCCAATGCCTGCAATTGAACCAAGCGATCGCCTATTTCTGCCATAGTATCGCCTAGATCGTCCAAGCGACGAATATACAAACAGTTTGGTGGTGCTGTCTGACAGTCACTCAACAACTGCTGCAACTGCGATCGCTGCCCCAAGTCTTGATAAACTCGATCCACACCCTGCCACCGACCGAGATCGGGTGTCGGATCGAGGAGAGGATCGGTATAGCAGTAAGCAAAGGCGGTCATGAAGTCGTAAGTCGTGAAGAGGGTGTGGGGTGTGGGGTGTGGGGTGTGGGAAGTGTGGGGTGTAGTGAGTGGTTAGTCATAACTACTGTCTTCACCGATCGCTGGTCACTGGTCAGGAGTCACTGGTCACTGATAACTGCTCGTGCGCTCCCTGCTCCCTGCTCCCTGACAACTGTTAACTGACTCAGTTCGATGATATTACCGTCAGGGTCTTGAGTAAAAAGAGCAGCACGACCAGAAGCACTCATTTGTATAGGACAGTTGTGAGTCAAAAGTCTTTGTTTGGCAGCATCTAAATCGGATACAGCAAAAGCAATATGAGGATTGCGACCCAATTTTTCGGGATTTTGAGTTGTAAAAGGTACGCTGGGTGCAACAATGAGGTGAATTTGATACGTGCCGACTTGATACCAAGTCCCAGAAAATTTGAGCGATCGCTCGACTTTGGCTAATCCCAAAACTTCCCCATAGAAGCGATCGGCTTGCTCTAAATTGGAGACTAGTATAGCGGTATGAAGACATTGCTCGATTTGCATAAATTGCTCCACCTTCCCCAACATCAGTATCTAATCTTACTTTTCTCGCTTTTTATATTTGCAAAACTTATACGAGTAAGCGCTCTTGCGACTGTAAGTCACGACTACACAGGCAAAGCCTGCTTTTGCAGGCTATAGAGTCCGTGCAGGCGAACCTAGTACGTGTCTGCGAATTCTATTCGCACAAGCTTGATGCTTACTACCAATCCTACTGTGAGAATCGATGGTGAAGATGAACGTTTCAGAACTAATCGAGCGCTATCAAGCTGGAGAGAGAGATTTTAAAGGAATCGATGCCATCAACGCTGCTCTGAGTGGCGTAAATTTAAGTGGTGCTAACTTGAATGGCGCTAATTTATCTGGAGCGAATCTCAAAGGTGCTAACCTGAGTGGAGCAGAATTGAAAATGGCAAATCTTACCCAAGCCAACTTAACCGATGCCAATATGGACGGTGCTAGTCTTTGAGGAGCATATTTAGCCGGAGTGAAACAGTGAGCAGTTGTCAGGGAGTAGGGAGTAGGGAGCGCACGAGCAGGGAGCGCACGAGCAGTTATCAGTGACCAGTGACCAGCGATCGGTGAAGACAGTAGTTATGACTAACCACTCACTACACCCCACACCCCACACCCCACACCCCACACCCTCTTCACGACTTACGACTTACGACTTACAATTTACGACTTACTCTCGGCGGCTTGGAGCGATCGCACCACATTTGTATAACCGTTAAACTCGGCGATCGTCAGTGCTGTATGTCCGCCTCGATTTTTTAAGTTGACATTTGCCCCTGCATTTAATAATAATTCTACGGCTTCGGTGTAACCTCGATGGGCTGCCCACATTAGGGCTGTGGCTCCGGCTGCATCTTGGCGATTCACATCTGCGCCTTTTTTTAATAGTTGTTGCATTACACCAATCTGGTTACGGTCTGCTGCTTGCATCAGAGGGGTTTTGCACTCTGCTGTTTGGATATTTGGGTCTGCACCGTAGTTCAACAATACTTTGACTGTCTCAGTGCGACCGAGGCTAGCGGCAAGGTTGAGGGGAGTTTCGTCTAAATTCCTGACATTGGGGTCTGCACCCCGTCGTAGCAATGCTTCGGCAATTTGGCTGTGTCCTTGCAAAGCTGCTACCAGCAGCGGAGTATCGCCAAGCTGATTTTTGACATTGACATCAGCACCGCATTCGAGTAGGGTCTCTAGTACATCAGCATAGCCTTCAACGGTAGCCAAATGTAAGGGGGTCTCTCCATCTTTGTCCTTAGCATTAATGTCAGCGCCGTATAGAAGCAAAGCAGAGGCAATCTCCCCTTGTCCGCTAGCCGCCGCGATCGCGACTACCGTACTACCATCTTCCGTCCTTGCCTTCACGTCAGCACCGGCTTCCAACAAGGCTTTGACAATCTCTAGGTTTCCTCCGTCTACTGCCAATGTGAGAGCTGTTTCGCCAGCATCGTCTTTTGAATTCAGCTCAGCACCTTGAGTTAGCAACAATTGAGTCACGGCAACATCACCTCTTTGCGCAGCTTGCATGAGTGCCGTTCTACCTTCCCAATTTTTGCCATTAACTGCTGCGCCATGTGTCAGCAAAACTTTGACTATCTGAGTATTAGCTGTTGCTGCTGCTAGAGTTAAAGCTGTTTCGCCTGCTGTGGTTTGGTTTGGATCTGCCCCTGCAACGAGTAAAGCTTGGACGACGCGATCGTGTCCGTGCTGAATAGCTAGGAGCAGTGCTGTATCCTCATCTTTGTCTTTAGAATTGACAGCTGCACCCGCGTGTAACAAAATTTGTACGACTTCAAGATCTCCTTTGGCAGCCGCTACCATCAAGGCTGTGCTGTTGTCGTCATTTCCAGCATTAACATCTGCTCCCCTTGCAATCAGGAGTTCGATCGCGTCGAGACGGTGGGACGCAGCTGCTAACATCAAAGCCGTAATGCCAAAAAGTTGCCGGTGGATATTGGGATTGGCATTGCGATCGAGCAACACGCGAACGATTTCTCTATATCCAAGTTGAGCGGCAAACATCAAGGCTGTCGTACCCTCTCGATCGCACTCATTAGGGTCAACACCCCGATCGATTAGCGCTGTTACCTGCCCAACGTCGCCACTTTTTACCGCTCGAATTAAGGAGACACCACGACTATCCATGCTCATAATCATCTCATAGAGCGCGATCGGTCAGGCAAAAGACTATTGAGTGGTGTGGGTGTGGGGTGTAGGGTGTGGGGTGTAGGGTGTGCGGGAAAGAGAGCTGAGGGAGCGATCGGGAGCTGAGGGGTAGAGGAGAAATTACTAGTCACTGATAACTGGTCACTGCTCCCTGTTCCCTACTCCCTGCTTCCTGCTCCCTGCTCCCTGTTCCCTACTCCCTGTTCCCTACTCCCTGCTTCCTGCTCCCTATTATAATTTTTATAAAGATTCTTAAAGCCAGGTGAACGCACGATGAATACTCTACTCTCCCCAGAAGTCAAGTTTTGGCTCAATTTTTTCCATCCAGTGTTGATGTGGATATTACTAGGAGTGTCAATTTATGCGCTCTATTTGGGCATACAGTGGCGACGGGCAAGAACTGCTGAAGGCGAGAAAAAGAAAGAGCTGCTCAAAGGTAGATATAACGTCAAACACTACCAAGTTGGCTCGCTGATTCTGGCGCTGATGGTGCTGGGTGCGATTGGTGCGATGGCTGTGACTTACATTAATAACGGCAAGCTATTTGTTGGACCCCACCTTTTAGCGGGACTAGGTATGACAGGAATGATTGCTATCTCTGCTAGCTTGTCTCCTTTCATGCAAAAAGGACAAGATTGGGCGAGATACACCCATATTGTCCTAAATGCCACGATTTTAGCTCTATTTAGTTGGCAAGCCGTAAGTGGAGTACAAATTGTCCAGAGGATTATTACTAATCAGTGAGCAATATTGATGTTAGAGCGCGATCGCGCTCTAACATTAGCTACGAAAGCGCTTCGATTTTTTGGGAAAAGTTAAATTGAAGGACGTGTGAAAATCTTCCTGTACTTTGTGAGTTAAACGGCGGGAGACTTGACGCACGATTTGATTCAAGAGGCGATCGCCTGTAGCTTGAATGACAGATTGCGGCAAGCGCTGAATGAACTTGGGAAAATGCAAATAAACCGATAGATCGAGTTCCCACTCGACTCCAGTAACGACACCGTTGTCATGACTGTTAGTACTAGCAGTTTCCACTAAATTCATCACTGCTTTGAAATCTACGTCGTAGCCAGGAGCAACGTAATTTGGAATGGCGATCGTTCTAATTCGATAAGCGCCTGACTCTGGAGGTAGAAGTTCCAAACCGACTTTAGGTTCTACTTCGTAATTGAATGCACCAAAGCGACCGACTGTCAAGGCATAACCGTTAGCGCCAAGCGGCTCTACTGTCATCGGCTGAGCGCAGCGACAAAACCAACCCTGATGGGCGTTAAGATATTCGGCAACAGTATGCACGTCAGCATACATTTCCATACAGTCGGTAAACTGACCGTGAAAGCGAGTTAGTTTCTCGGCTGGTACTTCTACTTCTGGCACGGCTGCTGCATCCCAAACCGTTTTTGAAGCCTCCATGTATTGGTATTTGCGATTGCTTGACAGCATAAAAGCCCTTGTGTCTAATCTGGTCTCTATATTCAGGATGCCCACGATAAGTTAGAGGTTGCTGTTCCCAACTCGATCTTTACTAAAACAAAACGTCAATCTGGCAGAGTTCATCAAATGTTTATCAAATTTAAAATTTAGAGATAGCAGGACAAATAACTGTCGTTTATTTAACATAATCACTATGAAAGCATTTGTAGCAGGCGCAACAGGTGAGACAGGTCGCAGGATCGTCCAGCAACTCGTAGCACGAAATATTCCCGTGCGGGCGCTGGTGCGAAACTTGGAGTCGGCTAGAGCAATTCTACCTAATGCTGCCGAATTGGTGCAGGGTGACGTGCTACAGCCAAGTACCTTAGAAACTGCGATCGCAGATAGTACGGTCGTTTTGTGTGCGACAGGAGCAAAACCTGGCTTCGACCCCACAGCACCTTATAAAGTAGACTACGAAGGCACGAAAAATCTAGTCGATGTCTCTAAAGCCAAAGGCATCGAGCATTTTGTTTTGGTGTCTTCGGTTGGTGCGTCGCAATTCTTCCATCCACTCAACTTGTTTTGGTTAATTTTGGTTTGGAAGAAGCAAGCGGAAGAGTACATTCAAAAAAGTGGTTTGACTTATACAATCGTCCGTCCTGGCGGGTTAAAGAATGAAGATAACGCAGATAAGATCGTGTTATATTCTCCCGACACGCTGTCTTTAAGCGGTAGCATTCCGCGCACCAAAGTAGCTGAAGTCTGTGTGGAAGCTTTATTTCAACCAGCAGCGCGGAATAAAATTGTCGAGGCGATCGCCAAACCAGAAGCCCCAGAGAAGAATTTGGCGGATTTGTTTGCTGGTGTCGCCTAATGGGCAGGGAGTAGGGAAGCGGGCGGCTGGCGAGGTGTCCTCGCCGCGTAGCAGGGAGCAGGGAAAGAAACCTATGCGATCGTCGTCGCAGGCTGCTAAAAGGATCGGTAGAAGGCGCTTAGTTGTTGCTGGTATTGCTGCATTTGTCTTACTTTCCTTCCTGCGGCATTTACCTCAAGAGAAATCGCCTCCCGATCCTACTTTTGAGAGTAATTTTCCTCCTCTGGTGATGCAGGGGGGAGATCCTTACATTCGGGCTTTAATGCGGACGATCTCCGCTAGCGAGGCAAATGGTTCTCGACCCTATTCTCTAGTCTATGGCGGTCAGCGCGTTAACGACTTGAGCCGTCATCCAGAACGCTGTATCACAATTGTTGGCGGTCCCAACAAGGGAAATTGCTCTACCGCAGCGGGGCGATATCAAATGATAAATACAACTTGGTACGCTCTCGCCCCTCGATACCACCCTCAGCCTTCTGGCTTTCTCTTGTGGAAGTCTTATAGTTTTGAGGCAAGATATCAGGATAAGGTGGTTTATGCTTGGCTCAACGACTCGCAAGAGTGGGGAACGGACATAGCTGAATTGTTGCGTCAAGGCAAGCTAGACCGAGTGTTAAGGCTGCTTTCCGGTACTTGGACGAGTCTCGGTTACGGAATTGAAGATAACGCGATGACCAGTTCTCTGCCACGAATATACCAAAAAGTTTTGCAACAAGAGTTACAAAATCGGGGATAACTGACAACTGATAACTGATAACTGTTAAAACCTATCTTTCATGCCCCGCAGACGGGCAAATGTTTGCACGGGATCTTGACTTTTAGTAACTGCTTGTAGTTCGGGTTGTTGCCAGCGTAAAAATGGGTTAGTTTGCTTTTCTATTCCCAGTAATGATGGCACAGTTGCTTGAGCGCGATCGCGGGCTGATTTAACTTGGGCAAAGCGCGATCGCAGTTCTGCATTATTTCCATCTACAGTCAAAGCAAATTGCAGATTTTTCAGCGTATATTCGTGAGCGCACCAAACCCGGGTATTATCGGGTAAATTTCGTAATTTGCTCAAAGATTCTACCATTTGGGTCGGCGTACCCTCAAATAATCGCCCGCAACCTCCAGCAAATAGAGTGTCGCCACAGAATAATTCTCCAGGTTCGTCGGCTGTGGTAGGAGGAAAATAGTAAGCGATATGGGCGCGGGTGTGTCCTGGGACGAAGAAAACTTCAGCAGTGCGAACGCCAAATGAAACGCGATCGCCTTCTTGTAAGAAGACCTTTTGTCCTGGTATTCTGCCTTTATCTTCGACTCCACCGTAAACTGTCAGCTGTGGATATTTTTGCATTAGCTTTTGATTTCCACCCACATGATCGTGATGGTGATGGGTATTGAAAATCGCCACTAATTCTGCACCCAGATGTTGCAGTTGTTTTAAAACTGGTTCAGCCTCCGTTGGATCGACCACAGCAGCAATATTTTGCTGTGGTTCGTGGAGTAAAAAGATGTAATTATCAGAGAGTGCGTTAAGACGAATAACCTGCATTCCAAATGACTCGATAGAGTTGCTATTTATAATGTAGCGAGGAATGAATTATCAGTTATCAGTTATCAGTGAAGAGTGACATTTGGCGATAGGGTTTAGAATAAATTCCGTCATAAAGGCATAAATACAATGGCAGAAATACAAGATACTAAAATAGTCAAGAGGTGCATAGGACTGCACCCCTGCTAAAGCAACTAATCTTGCAGTACTAAGTTGACATTTGCAGTTTGTAGTCCGCGTTGCTTGACTTGTGCTAATGTCTGGTTAATTGCATATTTTTGATTGAGAGCATTGGTTAATTCAGCTACATTATTTTTCCTACCAACACCAGGCAGATCGGCAATCATGTCAAACGAACCATTGGCGTTACGCGACCAACCAATATCTTGTTCGCCTTCAAGCACGGCTACAATATCAGCTTTAATTCTTTGACCGTTATAGCCACGAATATAAGTATCTGTCTGAACACACATGCCTAAATCTTTCAAAGAAGCCTTCAAAATCTCGGCATTGGTAAGCTTAGTACGAAGAGTGCGAAAGTGAGACATTTACATTTTCTCCAGTTTTATGTTTGATACTTCAGGTTTACGAAAAAGTGGCAGTTTTTAGCAAGTTGTCTCTTACATCATACCTATCAAATTGATACTTTTTTAGTTGAGGAACTGACGGATGCTATAAGTTAAAACAGGTTTTTTATGACAGAAATCGCGACAGCCAATTACCTCTTCTGTTGTAGCAGAAATGGGATGAAGCGCACATTTGAGTTGATAGTTGCCTGTAAAAAACTGGCAATCGGGGCAGGGAATTTGATGCATTCGCTTGACGTACCTAATGCCATCGCTGGCAGTGATAGAAATAGTTACTAAAAATAGCACTAAACTTGAGCAAGCAATTAGAGAAAAAATTGGTACTGAAACCATCTCTAAAACTTGCATTATGAATTGGTCATACATCTGCTTAATAAACCATAAATAGATTTCTGTTTGGGCAAAGTTTATAATAATCTGGTTGCTAGATTACTGTTGTGAACTACTAGATGCAGACATCGAATCGCACTGGTATTTTTCAACGCATCGAGTTTGTTTGTTAATTGAACGCTGATGAATTGTAGAGACGTTTTATCTAACGTCTCTACTTCTGTTAAGCTAGCGAACAAAATTAGCCAATTAGATGCAATACGTTGCGGAGTACGCTATGGCCAGCTAGATCCCATAGTAAATAAGCAAGGAATCCAATCATTGCTAAACGTCCGTTCCAGAGTTCAGCTTGTGGATTCCAACCAAAAAGGAAGCTATTGCGGTCTACACCGTTATAAGCTTTAGCAACTGGTGGTAAATCTGTAGCAGGGCGGGTTTCCATTGTCAATCTCTCTAAATATTTCTCAACATTGCGGTCATAGTCTGATAGTAGCTGCCGATTGCTAATCCTTTACCCTACCTAAAGGCTTAAACTAGGTGCAATCGAAAGTACAATCTTCTTCCCAGAGAGATGTATAGTCGAACACAATGAATTTTTTGAGAAATGAAATTTCTAGGAATAGATTTGGGCTGGGTTTCTGGTGCGAGCGGGTTGTGCTGTTTAGAATTGGTAAACGGACAATTACAGGTGTTGGATTTAGATCGTAGAGAATCTATTGCCGACATCCTCGCTTGGATCGATACTTGGGTACAACTAGAGGAACCAGCCATTGTTGCTGTAGATGCGCCGACTCTAATCCCCAACGCCACAGGGATGCGTTTACCCGACAAACTCACTCACAAATATTTTGGTAAATATCACGCTGGTTGCTATCCAGCTAATCTCAGCCTACCTTTTGCTCAAAGGACAGTAGATTTTGGTCTAGCTTTAGAAGCTAGGGAATTCCATCACGCGCCAGAAATTGTTCCTCAAGCACTAGGACGCTATCAGATTGAGGTGTTTCCGCATCCTGCGATCGTGCATTTGTTTCAGCTAGATCGGATTCTCAAATATAAAAAAGGAAAGCTTGCGGAACGTTACTTAGAACTGCTCAAACTCCGCGATCGTATAGTTGATGTTTTGTCAATTCTAGAACCTGCTTTAATTTTGAGCCAGGAGGGAATGCAAGATGTTTCGGAGATCCCCCCAACCCTGCTTAAAAAGGGGGGCTTTGTCTCCTACCAATCCTCGCAGATCCCCCCAACCCCCCTTAAAAAGGGGGGCTTTGAGACCCCCCACAATAAACCAGCAATCCAATTCATGTTGAATCCTACTTCGTTCCTACTACAAGGCGCTGCCCTCAAAGCAGTGGAAGACCAGTTAGATAGTCTGATTTGTGCTTATGTAGCAGCGCATTGGTGGTACTGGGGTTTAGAGCGGAACTGGGTATTAGGCGATCGCACCAGCGGGTACATTGTTGTCCCTGCTCCCTTGCCCGTCCAAGCTGCTAACCTTGACGGCGCTGGAGTCCTCCGCCCAGAGAATTAGTCGCGTCTCGTAGGGATTGGACAGATATTTGTGTTTTGGCAATACCCGTAATGACAATCCTTGTAAGCCAGAAGTGGTGTAGTTAATTTCAACCGTATAGATACTCATCCCCTGTGGATCTGTACCTTGAAACTGCATCGTAATTGGTACGCCGTTGACAATTTCCCCACTAGCATCAACGTTACCTTTATACAGTTCTACCTGCACGCTATCAGGGGACAATGTGGCAAGATCGATTCTGGCTTTGACAGCAATATTTTGATTCACTTGAATTTCTGCTGGTTCGGCAATATCGATCTCGACAACTTTAATGTAGTTCCAGTGTTCGGTTAGATCGGCTTTCCAACGAGCCAATTCTTTTGCTGGGACAAATTTATCGGCAGTTAAGGTAGAGTAGCGATCGCTAGCTGGGAAATAACCCCGTAAGGCGTACTCGCCTACCATCCGGGAAGTATTGAAAAACGGACAGTTAATCCGAATTGCATCCTTCATTTTGGCAATCCAGTGGCGGGGCAGATTGTCAGTATCGCGATCGTAGAATAGTCTGGCAACTTCCTGCTCGATTAAATCGTACAAGGCATTTGCTTCGACTTCATCTTGGAAATTGGGATCGTCGTAAATTTCTCCATGTCCGATCGCCCAACCCGTGCGGACGTAATCGGCTTCATCCCACCATCCATCTAAAACACTCAAGTTGAGTAGTCCATTCATCGCTGCTTTCATTCCACTCGTACCGGAAGCCTCGCGGGGACGGCGGGGATTGTTGAGCCAAACGTCGCAGCCAGCAACTAACAACCGCGAAATATGCATATCATAATTCGGGACGAAAACAACTTGCTTCTCTAACCCGTGTTCGCGAATAAAGCGGTTGATCTCGCGAATCAGTTCTTTGCCGGGAATATCTTTAGGGTGTGCCTTACCTGCAAAGACAAATTGTACTTTGCGGTCTTTATTGGTAAGAATTTTCTCGATCCGCTTAAAGTCGCGCATCCATAAAGTTGCCCGCTTGTAGGTAGCAAAGCGCCGTGCAAAGCCGATGGTTAAAGCATAGGGATCTAGAACTTCTTGAGCTTCGGCAATTTCAGCAGGAGAAGCGCCGCGATCGCGCAAATGCTTGACTAGATGCTCTCGCACGTACACGATCATGTCCAGACGACAGCGTTCGTGGTTGCGCCACAACTCCTCATCGGGAATTGCATCCATCCGTTCCCATAACTGATTTTCGCTGGGGGCTGAAGACCAATTCGGACCCAAATAGCGATCGTATAATTCCTGGGTTGACTTAGCAACGCAACTACGGGCGTGAACCCCGTTAGTAATGGCTATAATTGGCACTTCTTCTTCTGGAACACCGTGCCACAATCCTTGAAACATCTCGCGCGAGACGACACCGTGTAACTGGGCTACCCCGTTGGCAAAAGTCGCCATTTTCAGCGCTAACACTGCCATACTAAAAGGCGCGCTCAGATCCCCAGTATTTTCGCGTCCCAAGCCCAAAAACTCATCGCGTCCCAACCCGAATGCATCGGCATAATGTCCCAGGTAATACAACATTTTGTCCGCGGGGAACAAATCGATCCCTGCGGGAACCGGGGTATGGGTGGTAAATAGGTTACTTGCCGCTACGACTTGTCTGGCTTCAGTGAAACTCAAACCTTCACCCTGCATCAACACGCGGATGCGTTCTAGCGCCAAGAATGCCGAGTGTCCTTCGTTCATGTGGTATGCCGTGACGTTATATCCCAACGCCTTTAGCATCCGCACGCCACCAATTCCCAACATAATTTCTTGGTGGATGCGCATATCGAGGTCGCCGCCGTAGAGTTGGTCGGTGATGTTATGGTCGTATGCGCCATTCGGTTCGATATTGGTATCGAGCATGTACAGCGGAACCATCCCCACCTGGACGCGCCAGACTCTTGCATAGACGGTTCTTCCAGGGTAGTCTACTGCAACGCGGATCTCAGAGCCGTCAGGATTGCGCTCTAAGTGCAGTGGCATATTATAAAAGTCATTGATGGGATAGCGTTCTTGTTGCCAACCATCAGCGTTGAGATATTGGGCAAAATAGCCTTGCTGATAGAGTAAGCCCACACCCACCAACGGTAAACCCAAGTCACTCGCAGATTTGAGATGATCTCCTGCTAGTACCCCTAAGCCACCGGAGTAGATGGGCAAACAATCTACTAAACCAAATTCTGCCGAAAAATAAGCGTAACACTCTTTGGCATAGCGCGTAGATTCGTGGAGCGTGTGCTGCTTGGCAAGGCTACCGTCTCCCGTCTTTTGTCCCCGTTGCTTATCATACCAGGTGCGTTCTTGCAAGTAGTCATCTAGCTGACGGGCTGCTCTGTCCATTTGCGCCAAGAAGCCTTCATCTTCCTCCACTTCTTGCAACCGCGCTTGACTGATGTTACCCAACATTAACACGGGGTTATGATGGCTCGATTCCCACAAATCGGGGTCTAAGCGCCGAAATAAATCTTTGCTTTCAACGTTCCAATCCCAATGCAAGTTGTAAGCCAGCCGCCGGAGAGGTTCGAGGCGTGGCGATAGGCGAGGAGAGACATTAAACGTGCGAATTGGTTGCATATAGCAGGGTGTAATTCTTTCTTGCTATGGCTATTGTTGAACTTGTTCTGCCTGGAGTTGGCAACTACGAATACCGTTTTAGTATAAGAGCGATCGCTCTACCACCAACTTGTAGCATTGTCAGCGATCGGTTGTCAGCAATCGGAAGGAGACAGGAGACAGAAGACAGAATTTGCTTCTTACCTGTTGCCAATTACCCATTACCCATTACCAATTTAGCTAGAAGTGGTAGCAGTTTCTACCTTAGCTTCTTCGGTACGAGTAAAGAACTTTTGGCTGATGGCGCTAGTGAGGATGTGGGAGAGTAAGCCTAAAGGACCTGCAAATAAACACAAGGCTAATGAGTGGATTGTCCAAACTCCGGTGCGCTGTCCTTCCCAGTAAATCCAGCGTCCGACAAATAAATCCATAACGAGATAATGAGTCCATCCCGTCGCCATGACTTTCGGATCGGCAAAGATTTGGGCGAGATCTGCTAGTTTTAATTGGGGATTGGATAAAGCTTGGGCATTGTCAGCAGTGAGACTGTTGACGAAGAAAAAGCCATACAACGCTGCTAGGGCAACAAATGGTAAGTAAGATTCCATTGTCTTTCGGGTTACGACCCAATTCGGCAGCAGAATTATTAATACCCAAAAGGGTAAAACGAAGATATTTGCACCATTGAATAGTTGTTCGATTGTCATGACTGTGCTGCAAAGTAGGGGTGAGACAATAGCACTACTACAGCATTACTACAGGGGGCGATCGCTATCTGTCAAGATACTGCCTAATCACGCGATCGCTACACCAATACCAGAAGAGTTCGTAGGGTGGGTTATCCAACGCACCCTACAAGCTTAAAATTAAATTTAGATGGTTGTGGTTTCGCAACTTTAGTGGCAGCCATTAATGGTAAACCTATGGCATTAAATTCACCAATTCATACGCGCATACCTACACGTCAGCGTCCAGTTACTAATCATTTAGGAATTTATGCTTTACCATTAGTAGGAAGCAGGGAGTAGGGAGTAGGGAGCAGTGAAATATTTGTAGGATTCGTTAAATAATGTACTCTACTAATATATATATTTCATATATATATTTCGAGCTAGTGCAAACGACGACGAAACGCGATCGCCTGTTGTGGATTGGGAATTTTTTCGGCTAAAACTTCTACTAACATATGAGCCGATATACTAGGGTTTTGAGTTAAAGTTTCTCGAATTAGAAAACTCGCAATTGGTCCCACAAAATTAGTTAGTTCTTGATGGCAAAGTTTCACGAATTCAGGATGCAGCGAGGAACGTTGCTCGATTGGAGGTGGAGTGACTTGTGGTGGTTGTGATGGAAAATTACCTGTAGTCTGCGGATAAAAAGAAGCCTGTTGTTGACTGGGAAATACAGTTGTTTGTGGCGATTGCGGTACAAATCCTGTCCCAGGTGGATTAATTACAGTAGGCTGCGATCGCCCTCCACCCATTGCTGAAAGTACCTCCATTGCCGATTGATAGCGCTCTCGCGGTCTGTCGGCAAGCATTTTATTCAGAATTTGAGTCAAGCCGTGACTGACGGGTTTATAATCTTGCCAGAGCCACTCTAAAGAATAGCGATCGAGCAATTCATGGGGTGCTTTACCTGTTAATAAAACAATCGCAGTCACGCCCAAAGCATAGAGGTCGCTACTAGGAGAACAGTGACCCATCCGAATCTGTTCGTGGGGCGCATAGCCAACTTTACCCACCATAGATTTATAGTTAATATAGGCTTGCTCGGAGTTATTAGCAGCCATATTACCAGATGCTTCTACTCCCTGCTTACCTACGCCGAAATCAATTAATACGGGTAAATTCTTTTCCCCATCAAAGATGATATTATCGGGAGAAATATCGCGGTGAATAATTCCGTGTTGATGAATATAATCTAATACAGGTAATAAATGCTGAAGCCATTGCACTATTTCTGCTTCAGAAAAGGCTTGTCCGGTTTTTAGTAAACGGTCTCGCAAAATATGAGAATAATTCTTGCCGTCGACGTATTCCTGAACTAAAAATAGCCGTCCGTTATCTTCAAAACACGCTAAAAACTTAGGAATTTGATAATGAGAAATTTGATATAATATTCTTGCTTCTCGCTCAAACAAATCGCGAGATTTTTGCAAACAATGCGTCGCAATTGAATCTGGTAAAAATTCTTTTAAAACACAAAACTTATTAAAGCAATGTTGGTCGTAGGCTAGGTATGTCCGTCCAAACCCTCCTTGTCCTAAAACTCGATGTAGCAAATAACGATTAGCGATTAACATTCCCGTTGCCGTATTTGCTGTTTGAGTTTTAACTTCAGGCAAGGCAATTTCTTCAATCGGCACTTCCGAGTAGAGCTTAAGTGGCACTAACTCCGTTTGACCGTTGGTTGTGACTTTGGTATAAACGATTTTTAAAAAATTGGCGTTATTATTGTTACCGTCAGCCATAGCGATCCTTTCCTCGGACAAAGTGGAGGGGGAGATGGGTATAAAGTTATCATCCTATCTACTCTTATTATTAGTTAGGAGCGAAGTAGAATGGTTATGCAAGACCAAATCTAAAATAGGGCAAGCGATGCCTACCCTATAACTTAATTATTCACAAACAAATAAGAGGTTTTTGAAAAAGCTTAACGAATGGTAATAATGAGCGTTTGTCTTAATTTACCGTTGCCACTGACTTGCTGTGATATTTGTGTCCCTGGTCCAGAAAGTTTAATCGCCACGTTAGAGGAAACTGGTCGATACTCGCCAATAATTTCAACTTTGTTGTCTCCTTTTGTTAAATAAGGCACTAAATTGAAGCTTGTTTGACTTGCTTGTAGTTTTTTCACTTCTACCCCATCTACCATGACTTTTCCGGTTAGACGAGTATTTCCGGCGATCGCAACTGATAAAATGTGAGGCGATCGCAGTGCGGTTGCATTCAAGCTGATTCCGGTTGTTTGTTGCTGCGATGACTGAGTAGATGATTGACTAGAAGATTGACTATAAGTACTAGCAACAGTATGAGAATACGAATAGCTTCTTGAATAATTCATAGGTTTAATTGTTTGACTATTTGATGGTAAAGATAAATTATTTTGATAATAATTTAATGGCGAACTCAGTCCTAAAACAGCAATTATGAATCCAATTAACATTTTTAAGTGATTAGTGAAAAATGGGGTGTAGGGTGTAGGGTGTAGTGGAGAGAATTCGGAATTCGGAATAAATTTTGAATTTTGAGTTGCTCCCTCAGCACCTGAAGCCCCTCAGCACCTGAAGCTCTCTTTTCCCTACTCCCTGCTTCCTGCTCGTGCGCTCCCTAACAACTGAAACACCCCTTTGTATAAACTAAGTGTACAAAAGGGTGAAGGGATTTGAGGAATTAACTTCAAGAAAGTTGAAATATCTTATAAATAAGAACCAGGAATCAATTATTAAGATGATTGGCGTTTTAGCAATCTTGTTTGATGCATAAAATTTAAGTATTAGGTGGGCGTTGCCCACCCTACTGATAACTGACAACTGATTTAACGGCGTTCCAAAGCTCCTTCTGGAGTAGGTACATTCACGCGAACATCGACAGGAGTATAAATATTTGGAGTATCTATCCCCATTTCGCGCAATTTGTTGTCGCCTTC
>NZ_JBOFLP010000228.1:0-31383 GCF_051657925.1 Chroococcidiopsis sp. | reverse complement strand
TACTTCTTCTTTAAGGAATATTCTGCTTGCGTACCTGGTTTTGAGTGAGTAGAAAAGAGCAAATTGTCGGACGAGATAACCATTTAAAAAATACTCCTATGCATGAAAAATCGGGTGATTCTTCCGTGTAGTTTCTAGCGCGAGGCTAACTTTTTATAGCGTTAAAGCTTACAAAGTTCCCTGTTTTACATATTTAACTTTTATATTTAACTGTGCGTCAGTTAGGCGAGCATCCTTGAATTCACTGATTTTTCTATTAATTTTCTGTAATATTAGGATGATTACGCGATCTTACGGAATACAGTTATCAGTTATTGTAGGGGTGGGTTTTGATAGCAGATTTACTCGCTAAGGCTGTTCATCTATTTGCTAAACCCGCCCGTACAGTTATCAGTTGTTAGTTGTTAGTTGTCAGCGATCGCCTAATTTTACTGTTCGGTGGAAGGTGACTGTACTTACTGCACAATTAGTTTTGTAAATTCTGTTTGTTGAGTTCTTCAATTGAAAATATAGATTTTCGGCGAACCTGTCTCTGCATGTGTATGGATATTTTTATTTATATTTTTATTTATGTTGTTAAATATTTCAATTCAAGTCGATTTCAATTAATTTTTGACGGGATGCCAAGCCGGATTTAATTTTAATTCGAGTTTTTGAAATTTCAAATTTTTTAGCTAATAGCTGGATTAGTTCTTGGTTAGCTTTGCCATCTACAGGTGAAGATTTTAAATGAACGGTTAAACTGCCGTCAGCTTCTTCTTCGATCGCTTGTTGCTTGGAATTTGGCTTGACTTTAACTCTTTTGTGTATCACCGCTTGCCTCTCACCTCTAGTTGCCGCAATTACAACTATTTTAAAAAATAGCCTAATATATAGGAAAATCCCACCAAGAAAAGGTGGAGCTGAGTCATGTCCGTCCTAGAAAAGTAGATATGTAATTGTTAAACCACTCTTGGGCAAAACTAGGATAAAACTTAAAAAGAAAGCCCATCGCAGAAACGACGAGCATTGAAATAGTTATGTATGTGGTTTGAGTAGAGTTCGGTAACATGGACTCAAAACTAAAGGTAAGCTGCGATCGCAAATATTAGCTTACCTCAAGAATAGATATTTGCTAACTATGGTTCCGAACGGCTACTGTTGCCAATTACAGCAATTTTATGTCGATAGATTAGCTCTGCGCCATACCAGCCGGACAGTCCTAACAGTGTTGCAGTGATGAGTGAAAGTGTCAAGCCTGTAGGCAAAATAGCCCCTACTACATTGTTAAGCCGGAGTAAGAGATTAATACCCGTCAAGACAATAATAGTAATGTTGAGAACCAAATGTGCCAAACCAGCAGTACGCTTACGCACGCGATCGATTCTCAAGAAGTCCATCAAACCTGTCAGGGCTGCTGGCAAAGTCGTGGCGAACCCAGCCACTACTAACCAAAAAGATGCTCTTGCCCAGAAAGGGTCTTTATTCAACCAATAGACTGCATCAGTGACAGCCAATGCCAATAGAAAAGCGATCGGTAAGGTCACAAGCAATGGGTGGATCGGATGACCCAACACTGCCACTGTACTAGGTATACCAGGATCGTGGTATTCGCGCTCGTCATTCTCAATCAGGGCAGGAATGTCAGGATATGGTGGCGTTCCTGTTTTTTGTTGTGTGTCCATAGGAGTGAGTGGTTATGGGGAGCCAGTGCGTTGCGGGGGTTCCCCGTTAAGCAACTGGCGTTTAGGGGTTAGGGGTTAGTGCTAACCCCTAATACCTCAAATTACAGGTTATGCTGATGGAATTTGCGTAACATTAGCCTCTGCTATTAGGGCGATCTTTCCTGCTTCGATCTGTAAATTTTTGATACGGAGAGAGATCCCTTCGAGGTCAAAGTTGCTCAGATTCAAAATTTCACTGGTTGCATCTACTAAAGCCCTAGTTAACTCTGGAGAGTGTGCTTGTTCGTCTCCATATTGCACGTCTTTTAAAGTAACAGTTTGCCCCCCAGATGCAACTTCCGGTACGGCAGTAAAAGCTACTTGCTTTGTTTCGTTAGTTTCCTGCAAACGGACTTTAGCATTCAAGGACACCTTTCCTTCACCTGGTAGTTGGAAATCTACCTGCTGGGGAACTACGGTCATCTGTTGCCCGTTAATATCAATTTTTGTGGCTTGCAGTTGCTGACGGATATACTCGGAGTTGAAAGCACGATTGATGTCTGCTGCTGTCAAAACCACACGAGCCTTGCCTTGGGTTGGTTGAGTAAGTTCGATTTTACCCATTGCCGCGCTGAGGGGGTTAATGGCAACGCTATTCACCTGCATATCCATCTTTTCTACTCGCAGGTCTTTTTGCATCACCATTCCTTCAGCGGCGATCGCCACCGTGTCTACTTGTCCTTGCAATGCTTTGAGCGGATCTGTTTTAATGTCTACATCTAACTTTTCTACTTCATCGAGTTGACTAGACAGCCCAATTTCTGCTGCTTTATTCAGCGCTTGTTCTCCCAATCCTGGTTGTTCTGACATCCGAATCTTATACCCTCAGTTTGCTCCTCTTGAGTCAATCTAACGATTTGTCAAACGTTGTGTATCTGTCTTGTGGTGGAGGAGATTCTACGTTGAGTCAACCTATATCAAGGCATCAGCAGATTTTTAGCTAATAGACAAATCTTCCTTAAACAAATTTTAATTTTTTTCACTTCAGAAAGCCGGACAAGAAATATCACCTATAAGCCAAATTAATTAGCTATCTCTGAGCCTTTTTCCACCTTTTGACTGGTTTTTTCTAACTATGCTACCGATCCATCAAAAGAAAGATGGAATTGGGTAATTTGCGTGACAACCTAAAAGATGTAGCCGATACATACAAAAATATTGAGAGGAACTGGAAAAGATGGTCGTAACATTAGACGATACCAAGCGTTCTGCTATTGCAGTTAAACTAGCTGACGTGAAAGCTCTACAAGAGTTAATCATTTCTAACGAAGAAACACTGCTAGGACAAATCAACGATTCGGAAATTCAAAAGCGCCTTCAAGAAATGCTCGATTCCGATCGCAAGAACTTGGGCGTTATTGAGACTGTCATCGTACAATATGGCATTCAAGGAGAACCCAGAAAGGCTACACAAGAGATAATCGAAAAGACAAAGCAAATGATGCAAGGGTCTGAATTGTCTTTGTATGACAAGTTCGCTCAGCACGAACTGCTCAAACACGGACAAGCAATGACCGGTATCATGTTGCACAAAGCTGCTCAAGTCGTAGGTGCAGATGTTGATATAGCGCTCGGTCCTTTGAATACAGTTAACTTTGAAAACAGAGCGCACCAAGAACAACTCAAAGGGATCTTAGAGCAAGTTGGGACTCGCGAGCTGACTGGCAAGGACGCAGACCAAGGGTTGTGGGCGCGGGTACAAGACGCGGTTGCTGCTTTCTCTGGCGTAGTCGGTAGTGCCGTTACCCAAACTTCTGATAAGAAGGATATGAACGTCCAAGATCTGATTCGTGCAGATCACAGCAAAGTGAATACACTGTTCACCGAGTTGTTACAGAGTGACAATCCTCAGAAGATCCAAGAGTACTTCGGTCAAATCTACAAAGATCTGTTGGCTCATTCGATCGCCGAAGAGGAAGTGGTATATCCTAGAGTGCGTGCTTTCTATCCAGAAGATAAAGTTCAAGAACTCTACAGCGAGCAAGCTGAATTCAGAACCAAGTTAGATGAGATTAAAGCGCTCGAGCCTTCTAATTCGCAGTTCAAAGATAAAGTTAAGCAACTGATGGATGCTGTTGGCGATCACATTCGTCAAGAAGAGTTCGACATGTTTACCGCAATTCGCAACAACCTCAGTAGCGACCAAAGCGAGCAAATGGCTAGCGACTTCAAAGCTGCTAAAGCCAAAGCACAACAAGAAATGGGCGTTGTCAGCTAGGCTGATGCGGTAATACCACAGATTAATTCTAGTGGAACGTAAATTTGTAGGGGCGCACAGCTGTGCGCCCCTACTTTTAATCAACGTATGAAATTTCAACGGAGAGGGTGGGATTCGAACCCACGTTGAAGTTGCCCCCAAACAGCATTTCCAGTGCTGCGCCTTCAACCACTCGGCCACCTCTCCAGGTGTCGCGATCTCCCATCATACAATAGAAAAGAATATTTTCAAACCAATCTAAAATCGTGTCACTTGCTCTAACGGATGAAATCCCCGCAAGGCAGTAGCTCCAAAATCTAAAATTCAAAATTTCTTATGACACATACAATTCGGATACACGATCGCGCCAACGGTACAATTCATACTGTCGAAGTTCCCGCAGACCAATACATTTTGCGATCGGCAGAACAACAAGGGGTAGAATTACCATTTTCTTGCCGTAATGGTGCTTGTACGACTTGCGCTGTCAGAGTGGTATCGGGAGAAGTGTATCAGCCAGAAGCAATGGGACTTTCACCAGAATTACGCGATCGCGGTTATGCTCTGTTATGTGTTAGTTATGCCCGTTCTGACATGGAAGTAGAAACCCAAGACGAAGATGAAGTTTACGAACTGCAATTTGGGCGTTATTTTGCCAAAGGTAGAGTTAGGTCGGGATTACCTTTGGATGAAGAATAAAATGAGGAGCGAGGAGTGAGAAGCGACCAGTTATCAGTTATCAGTGTCAAGTCAGCGAGTAGAAACTTCCCCCGTGTCTTCCTTGTCTCCCTTGTCCTTATCCTCCCGCTCCTATTTATCCAGGGTTGTCAAACTAACACTATAAGCAATGGCAAGCAAGTGCAAGTGATGCGGGTAATCAGCGG
Organism: Chroococcidiopsis sp.; assembly: GCF_051657925.1. Classification (NCBI taxonomy): domain Bacteria; kingdom Bacillati; phylum Cyanobacteriota; class Cyanophyceae; order Chroococcidiopsidales; family Chroococcidiopsidaceae; genus Chroococcidiopsis; species Chroococcidiopsis sp. The sequence continues at coordinate 26,599 of NZ_JBOFLP010000228.1, read as the reverse complement.
ACAAACCATAGAAGTCATAAGCGCAGACAAACAACATCAGATAGATCCTTCTTTCCCTCACTCCTCATCCCTCACTCCTCACTCCTTCAAAGTTCGCTTGACGGGAATTGAAGCCCCAGATATGCAGCAACAGCCTTGGGGACACGCAGCTAGACAGCAGCTAGAAGCAACGGTCAACGGGAAGACAGTTACCTTAGAACTTGACGGACAGCCAGATAAATTTGGGCGACAGTGGGCTTATGTGTGGCAAAATGGCAAATTGTTGAACGAGCAACTACTGAAAGAGGGATACGTTTTGTGGGATGGGCGATCGCGCGATCGTAAGTATGACGATCGCTTGGAAAAAGCGCAAGCCTGGGCAAGAATCATGGGGCGTGGCGTGTGGGATGTCAGACAACCAATGCGGCAAACCCCGACTGAATTTCGGCAAATGGCGGGAGTCGGGGAGAAGAGAGCTGGGGAAGCTGGGGGAGCTGGGGGAGAGAAGAGCGCAATTACCAATTACCAATGACAAATGACAAATGACAAATGACAAACGATCGACAACTCCAAATCTTCCTAGATATTGCTACAGAAGCCGCCTTAGCTGCGGGTGCAGTTTTGCTAGGCTATTTAGGTAAGTTAGAAGAAGTTAGAGAAAAAGGACGGGGTGGAGATTTAGTAACTGCTGCCGATAAAGCATCGGAAGTAGTAGTTTTAGAAGTCTTACAGCGGCATTTTCCCGATCATGCCATTCTAGCGGAAGAATCGGGCAAGCTTGGGAATGCAGACAGCGAATTTTGTTGGGCGATCGATCCTTTAGATGGAACGACGAATTTCGCGCATCAATATCCTTGTTTCGCCGTGTCAATTGGGTTACTAATAGCTGGAGTTCCACAGGTTGGAGTCATTTTCGATCCTTATCGTGATGAATTGTTCCGAGGGGCAAAAGGGGCGATCGCGACTTGTAACCGCAACCCGATCGGCGTTTCAACCACAGCCGAACTGAGTAAGTGTCTTCTGGTAACTGGTTTCGCCTACGATCGCCGCGAAACAGCCGATAATAACTATGCCGAATTCTGTCATTTGACTCATCTGACTCAAGGAGTCAGGCGCAGTGGCGCAGCAGCTTTAGACTTAGCTTATGTTGCCAGTGGGCGCATCGATGGCTACTGGGAACGGGGAATTTCTCTGTGGGATATTGCTGCTGGAATTGCCATTCTCAAAGCAGCTGGGGGTCAAGTCAGTGCCTATGATGGTAGCCCAATCGACCTAGCAACTGGCAGAATTTTAGCCACAAATGGACTAATTCATTCAAGTCTCAGCCAAGAATTACTTCAAGTGCCACCACTATCAACTTGGAGTCATTATAATCCCTAGCCACAATCTGGGAATGATTAGATCGGTGGTGATAATTAAGCCACGCTAATACCACATTCCAGCGATCGTGCAATAGGCAGAGGTGAGACAAAAACGTATGTCTTTTAAGATTGATGGCGGATTATTTTTATTTGACTTCACAGATTGCCACGCAATTTTGGGCGTTCCAATTGATGCCGACTTTAAAGAAATTCGCAAACGCTATCTGATTATTGCTCGCTGCTTGCATCCCGATACTTGCACGGCTAAAAGTATTTCAGATAAACAAGCGGCAAATCATATTCTATCCAAGCTTGTCAATCCTGCTTATAAAAAATTATCCCAAGATTACAGTCGCGTTGAATACATGGTGACGCTGCGGGAGATGGGCAAGCGGTTAGCTCAGGAAACAACTAGCATTTCGCTCAAAAACGAACGATCGATCCAGCTTCAACACAGCACAGATATCGACCAGGTATATCAAAAAGCGATCGCTGAAGTGACAAAACAACAGTATGAATCTCTCGAAAGAATTATCCCTACAATTAGTCAAATCAGCGAATTAAACCTAGTCTACTTAGGGCGTAAAGGTGGTACTGGATTTATGATTGCTAGAACGACTGCCCCATCTGTGGTTCCCAGCCAACATTCTCGACCGGTAGCATCTTCGCCTCCCCCAACTGAGCCAGAGTCACCTCCATCGGCAGCCGAACCCTATCTTCGTCGCGCCCAGTCTTTGATGGAAAAGAATCTCTTCGCCCCAGCCAGTGTAGAGCTAAAAGACGCGCTGAAACTAGAGCCAAATAATAGTCGCTGTCATAGCTTAATTGGCACGGTTTATTTGAAGCAGAATCAGGCTACTATGGCTAAGGTACATATTAACAAAGCCCTACAATTAGACCCTAAAGATCCGATCGCCCTAGAAGGAAAACAACTGTTAGATCGGCTAGCAAGTAAAGCTGGCACTCAAACAGCCACTTCTGATAAAACTGCATCTAAAACTGCGTCGAAAAAACCATCAGAACCATCTGGAAGTGGGGGAATGTTTGGCGGTCTATTTGGAGGCAAGAAAAAATAAACAAAAATCAATGGTCTACCAATCGCCTGCGGGAGCAAGAGATTTATTACCCTTAGATGTGGCTCAGAAACACTGGGTCGAAGAACGGTTGCAGCAGGTATTTCATCGTTGGGGCTATCACCGCATCATTACTTCAACTCTCGAACGGTTAGATACGCTGATGGCTGGAGGAGCAATTCAGCGATCGACAGTGATCCAAGTTCAGGATCGCGAGGAAGAATTGGGGTTGCGTCCAGAATTGACAGCCTCGATCGCTCGCACTGCTGTAACTCGGATGGCAGGAGCGACCTTTCCGCAACGCCTCTACTACAACGCTAACGTCTTTTGCCGCACGCCCGATAGCAGCCACAACCGCCAGTTGGAGTTTTATCAAACTGGGGTAGAGTTGCTGGGTAGCGAAGGATTACTGGCTGACGCTGAGGTGTTATTACTGCTGGCTGAGTGCTTGAATGAATTGGGCTTACACAACTGGCAGCTGATTCTGGGCGAAGCGGAAATTACCCAATCACTATTGGCTTCTTTCCCCGCATCTGGGCGCGATCGCGTTCGACAGGCGATCGCTCACCTCGATCGGGTCACGCTCGAAACTCTACCTTTAAGCGAAGATCTACGAGCTAGAGCTTTAATGATGCTCGATTTGCGCGGACATCCCGCAGATGTATTGCAAAAAGTCACAAAATTAAGTTTAGATGCACCACAACAAGCAGCTTTACACCGACTCAAATCGCTAGTTGAGATTTTGGATCGATGCTTTAGTGTAGACTCAAACCAAAACTCGCAAAACTTTCCAGTCATTCTAGACTTGAGCATGATTCGCACCTTTGACTATTACACGGGGATCGTGTTTGAAGTCATCGGCAATGCAGCGATCGACAATACAATAGCTCAACCGCAAATTTTAGGACAAGGAGGTCGTTACGACCAACTTTTAGGACTGTATCATCCCCAAGGTAAAACGATTCCTGGGATTGGCTTTGTCCTCAACACGGAAGATTTACAACAAGCCTTGCTGTCGGCCGATCGCTTACCGCAAGCTACACCCGCCAGTGATTGGCTCGTTGTCGCCCAAACACCAGCAGCTTACGCGGCTGCTCTTGCCTATGCAGAAAAGTTACGCCATACCCCAGAGATCCGAGTCGAAATGGACTTAGGCGATCGCCAACCAGAGGAAATCCGCACCTACGCCCGCCAGCGCCGCATTCAACAAATTGCATGGCTCAAAGATGACGGTTTAGCCGAGATTGAAACTATTAAGAGGGAGCAGGGAGCAGAGGAGCAGAGGAGCAGAGGAGCAGAGGAGCAGAGGAGACTAGGGAGAATTTAATTCCGAATTCCGAATTCTCCCCACACCCTAAACCCTAAACCCTAAACCCTAAACCCTACACCCTGCTCTTCACTACTCACTCAATGAATCTAATTCTGGCGCTAGATTTTGGTGGAACTAAACACGCGGCGGCGGTGGTAGCTTCAGGAGAAAAACACCAGTTGAGTGACAAAAGGGTTTTTTCACCGCCAAATCCTCATGCTCAATCCGACATAGAGATAATGTTGAGTCTGGCACGGGAACTGTTAGCAGGTAGACAACCATCGGCGATCGGTGTCAGCTTTGGTGGACCTGTGGATGCTGCAAGCGGTAAAGTCAGACTGTCGCACCACGTCAGCGGATGGGAGAATATACCTTTACAGGAGATCCTAGAGCGAGAATTTGGCGCTCCTGCCAGTGTGGACAACGATGCTAATGTTGCAGCTTTGGGCGAACATCGCTATGGTGCGGGGATGGGTTATAACAGTTTGCTCTATATTACTGTCAGCACGGGTGTAGGTGGAGGCTGGATTCTCAACGATCGCCCTTGGCGGGGAATAGAAGGAATGGCAGGGGAGATCGGACATATCGTCGTCGATCCGACTGGTCCTATTTGTTTGTGCGGTAAACGCGGATGCGTAGAAAGACTAGCTTCGGGTCCCTACATCGCCCAACAGACCAAGGATCGGTTAAACTTACATCCAGATAAAGGTAAGCTGTTGCGATCGCTTTGTCACGATAACCTTGATGAGATTACCGGACTGATGGTCAGTCAAGCCGCTACCCAAGGAGATGAAATTGCGATCGAGGCATTAGAAACAGCTGGTTGGGCTTTGGGAGTAGCAATTGGCAACGTCGCCAACCTCATCAATCCCCAACGGTTTATTTTAGGTGGTAGCGTCACTAAAGCAGGCGATCGCTTTTGGAATGCTATCCACCGCGTAGCGCAAGCCACAGCATTACCTGAAGTTCACTTCGAGATCGTCCCCGCTGCCTTGGGAGATAAAGCACCACTTTGGGGTGCAGTCGCTTTAGCAGAAGATTTACTGGTTAGAGGAGCGAGGAGTGAGGAGTGAGGGCATAAGAAAGACAAGGAAGACAAGGGAGACAAGGAAGACAAGGGAGCAGAGGAGCAGAGGAGACTAGGGAGAATTTAATTCCGAATTCCGAATTCTCCCCACACCCTACACCCTACACCCTACACCCCATTCTTCACTGATAACTGATAACTGATAACCGATGCACGGCTACATTCCCCCCGATAGATTTTTCCCTTATCTGGCTTGGACTGACATTCAAAAGATGCCAGATAAAGAAAATGTCGTCATTATTCAACCTGTAGGGGCGATCGAACAACACGGTCCACATTTACCGTTAATTGTGGACGCTGCAATTGGTACGGCAGTTTTAGGCAAGGCATTGTCTCAATTAAGCGATCGCATTCCCGCTTATGCCCTACCACTCTTGTACTACGGTAAATCAAACGAACATTGGCATTTTCCTGGCACGATTACCCTAAGTGCGTCAACTTTACTTGCGACTTTAATTGAAGTTGCTGAAAGTATTTACCGTGCCGGATTTCGCAAATTCGTGTTGATGAATTCTCACGGCGGACAACCCCAAATTATGGAAATTGCCGCACGGGATTTGCACGTCAAATATGCAGACTTTCTCGTATTTCCCCTCTTTACTTGGCGAGTTCCCCACATTGCCGGAGAATTACTGTCCGATCGCGAGAAAGAGTTTGGGATTCATGCAGGTGATGCTGAAACGAGCGTGATGCTGTCGATTTTACCAGAACAAGTCAAAATGGAAGCGGCTGTGAAAGAATATCCTCACGGCTTACCTGAAAATAGTCTGCTTTCAATGGAAGGGAAATTACCTTTTGCTTGGGCAACCCGCGATCTGACTCAGACAGGAATTTTAGGCGATCCAACCATAGCGACAAAAGAAAAAGGCGATCGCATCCTTGCCTCTGTCGCTGATGGTTGGGTACGAGTCATTGCAGACATCTATGCGTTTCAGCAACCGCAAGCTTGGAAGCAGTAAACGGTTAGCAAGCGATCGTCAAGATAGATAGCGATCGAGATGCTTTGATTTAGATCGAGCGCGATCGCTACCATTTCTACTTCTACGACTTAAACTTGAGCTAACGCTGGTTCTCTAGTCGCGCTCTTGATTGAATCAGCTGGAGTACAGTAGACTTCGCACGAATTATTTGGACTTTCAATCAACTTGACCTTGTGTAGTTCTGCGCCTAACTCTCGCACTGGCTGTTGCAGCACATTTGAGATATATACGGCAATATTTTCTGCCGTAGGCACGACTTTGGCAAAGTAGGCAATATCTTTATTGAGAAAAGTATGGTCGAGTGGTTCAATAACCAAGTCTTCGATCGCTTGGTTCAATGCACTCAAATCTACAATCATGCCCGTACGAGGGTGAATTTCCCCCTTTACAGTCACTTCTAAGTGGTAATTATGACCGTGACCGTTAGGACGAGCGCATTTCCCGTAAATTTCTGTATTCTCTTGTTGGTTGAGATCGGGATGAGCTAACCGATGAGCGGCGCTAAAATGAGTGCTAATAGTTAAGTATGCTTCCATGCCATTTCCTTGATATTCTGCCCAAAGTTGAGGATGTTCAAATAACTGAATTTTGACTATCGGTAAGTGCGAGGCAAGCTTTTGCCAGATGACGCGGGCGATATTTTCCGTTGTTGGCAGTGTTTGCTGAAATTCTTGCCAAACGTCATTGAGATAGGAAAAATCTAGCTGGCTAGTCACTTCTCGCTTAATTACGTGCTTGACATCAGACAGGTTTAATACCATGCCATATTCATCTAACTCTCCGAGAAGAGAAACAAATAAGACGTAGTTGTGTCCGTGACCTGGAAAGCGGGAACATAAGCCAAATTGTTGCTGGTTCTCTGTTTCGCTCAGCTCTGGCAACCAATAGCGATGGCTGGCGGAAAATTGAGCGCGGCGGTTAACTATACATTGCATGAGCGCACAGGGAGCAGTATGTAAAATTTCGTAAACTTAACACTTTTACTAGAATAGACCAATTGCTACCGCGATAGCAATGAGTTAGTAATTGGTAGTTGGTAATTGGTGATTGGTAGTTGTAATTAAAGTCAATGATAATAATTTCAATTTTTGGCTCAAGAATTTGAGTAACATGAGTTGGTTTATTACTTTTTCGTTTTCTGGAAGTTATTTTTTGGAAAAACATTCAACTCATTCATTAAATGAAATACTTTTTATAGCCATGAGAGAAAAGAAGGACGACGGTATATCTAAAGAATAAAGTTGCGATCGCCCACAATAGAAATAGCCTCGTTGATAGATCGACTTTAACAATTGAGCATCAAAATCTTGAGCGTTGCCAAATTTTTTACACAAAATAGTGCATCTAGCCGGAAAAAGCTTTGGTGAGTTTGTGTCTTTAAATATTGTAGGTTGTTAAATTTTAGGTTTTTGAATTTTATCTAACGACTGAGACACAAAGGATATAGAGCATGGAGAAACAGGAGGAAGATCTATCCGTACAAGTATTGTGGTTGCAAGTATGGGGATTGGCAGGATTGCAAGGGGCGATCGCGCTAACTTGGTTAATTTATAGCGTGTATTTGCCCAAATTGCTGACAGAATTTCACTTTCCTACTCTAGTTGCTACTGCTCTACTCGTGGTTGAAAACGGATTGGCAGTGGTACTAGAACCCCTAATGGGAGGCTTGTCCGATCGCGATAAACAGCAGTTTGGTAGCCGTTTTCCGCTCATAGCAGCAGGGGTTGTTCTAGCATCAATTTTGTTCATAGCGGTTCCGACTGTGGTTGTTTTCGGCAAGGGTGTAGGCGAATTTCGTTGGGTGTCGATCGCGGTATCGGTAGCTTGGACTCTGGCAATGACAGTATTTCGCAGCCCAGCTATATCTTTACTAAGAAATTATGCCCCTCCAGAGGGATTAATGCTAGCTAATAGTTTGTTAGTTCTCGTAACCGGATTATTGACAGCTTTTAGACCAGTCGCTCACAATTTAGTGTTAAATTTAGATACTATTTTTGCTTTTGCGATTGGTTCGTTTTCATTGCTAGGTGCGGCAGCTATTTTAAGATATGTCAATTTGCCAGGAACGTTAGCAAGGGCAAATTTAACCGTTAGAGCAGCAATAGAACAAAAAAGCACAGACAATCCACCACTCAAAATCGCTTTAAGTTTAATTTTTTTAAGTGGGATGGCGATCGCTTGGGGAACGCAGTTTTTGACAGTTACTCTGTCCAAAATGCTGATGCTACGATTGGAAATAAATAACGTGAATTGGTTGATGGTAGGAGTAGGCATTATGCTGGCACTCGCAGCTCCGCCAACTGCCGACTGGACGCTACGGATAGATAATCGACGTGCTATATGTATAGGTGCGATCGCAACTACTATCTTGTTACAAATTGCAGTATTTATTCCCAATTGGTTGACTTTGATTCTTGTCATTCTAGGCTTGCTAGTTGCTTTTAATCTCGTGCTAAATGGTGTAATTCCTTTTGTTCTGATGTTAGTACCATCGCATCAAGCTGGAGTTGGCGTAGGGATGTACTTTGGTGGCATAGCTGGGGCAGAAAGTCTATCAGGATTGCTCCTTCCCCCAGAGCAAAGCGTTATCCCTTCTGTAGGAGCCATTGGTGGGGCGATCGCTTTTCTATGCTTGGCTGCCTGCGTAGGAGTTAGCAGCAGGTGGCGAATCTAAAGTTTCTTCAATATTCATAAATTCTTTGTTTGAAAACATATAGTTTCGCTAGCAATTTTTTATAATATTGGTAATAAATTTGAAACAATCTTTTCATTCAAGCGCCTCGCTTTAGTAAAAACTCAAGTTTGTGGGGTAACAATTTAGTTTGGCTATAATTCTTAGTTGGGCTATAACTTGGCAATGTAACGTCCTAGTTTAGAAACAACATCTGCCAGTAAAGCGGCACGAAGTACGGATAACTTATTTGAATACTCCTCAATCTTGACGAACAACTGAAATAATTCCTTCACTTGAGAGGAGAATTTTATGGTTGGCTTCAACTTGAAAAAATCTGGTCAAAAAACATTGAAAAAATCTCCGACAAAGACAGCTAAAATATACCAGCCATTCGAGAGCGAAATTTTAACTGTTAATCCAGGCGATCGGATTGCTAAAGAGCCACAGACTTTGGTAGACAAAGCTAAACAAATTGCTGTCGATGCACCTGATATTACAGGCGACTGGATTAAGGTTCCAACTTATTTTATTTTTGAATATCCGAATGGCGAAAAAAAAGCATTGCATCACGTCAAAGATGCCAAAGAAATTTCTGATGCAATTCGTCTAGCTCGATTTGAAGAAGATGAAAATCTAATTATAGAGCCACACAAACCGCATAATGTTAACTTAATCCCTTTCATTCTGGTAGTGCTATTAGTTCTATTTACTATTCCCATACTGATCGGAATATTTTAGGCAGCACGTTATAAGTCTACTGCTAAATAATTGCTGAGGGTTGTTAAAAAGGATTGCCATTTCCGCCGCAAAGCAACGTATAAATCTGCACCTGCTTCTCGATCCGCTACTATTTCTATACCCTCAGCAATCAATCTTTCCACTGCATCATAATATCTTTTTCGCCAGACTAACTCCATTTGGCGATCGCATTTTATTCGGTGTTTGGGTAAAATCGATTGCGATAGCTCGGAGAGAATATGCGTACTGCCGCCCCACAATTCTGCTACTGCTGTAGAGTGTAATAGAGAACGATATTTTTCAGCATTCAATCCACTTTTAATCAGGTTTGCCGTGTCTATTGCTAAGAGTATGACTCGCGGTAGGGTCTAATATGTTTCGCGAAAGCGGAAATAACTCAGTACTGGATAAGAATAATGTATTGCGGGTAATTAAAGCATTATAAACTGAGAGTAAGTAAGTAATTGTAATTGTAAAACTAGAAAATTCTGGTGCTGCTTTTAATAAAGTTAGTAATCGATAAGTAGCTGTTTTTGGAACTAGATCGCCTGTTCCTAGAGTAGTGAAAGAAAAGCCGCTATAGTAGAGTGGCGTAATAAAATCAGTGGGCGTTTGTCCTTCGCTAGCTTGAATTGCCGAACCTAATTCTGGGAAAATAATTAAAGCAAATCCACTCATAAGTGAAGCCGCCCACACTGCTAAAATAGCAACTATCATAATAGAGCCACTATGAGCAAGTAGGCGATCGCTTTTGCTAGGAATGACTTGCGTTACTAGGCGCAAAAAATACCATATTCCTCGGTTCAAAGTCATACTAACAACACTACTACCGAGGCGATGAAAAAGTACAGTTAGGTAAATATCTAAAAGAGTTAAAACAATTATCCCCGCTCCCAGCCAATTGTAATAATAAATCTATTCCCTATCGTTTTTATCAACCTTACTACCATTAGTTGTTCGCAAATAATCGTACTATATTTTACAATATTTCACTCCGACTGTACTCTTTCTAGAGGATTAAATTTGCGTGTTAAAAGAGAAATATAAATACATCAAACTTTTTAAACTTGGCATCATAACTATAAAATCAAATTATGCGATCGCCGATCTAGTTAACTGACTTCATGCAGTTTGTATAGAACTTAATTGTTGAGCAAAACTTACAAACAATAATAATTGTTATCAATTGAACATGTTGCTAAAGCATAAAACTCATCCTTTCGGCTACGTTCTTGTGTTGATATTTTTGAACTAGAGATAGAGTGGGATTGGCTTCATTTGAATTAAAACTAAATATATAAGTTTTGCCAGAGTAACTACTAAATTTTTTGCTAAATATTTTACAAATTTGCCAAAATTTTAGTTGCAAAAGTTACAGAATAGATATTTTTATCAGTCAGGAGGTTAGAAGAATGGCTAGTCAAATGTGTTGGCTTCCTCGCTTAGGTGCTGATAGCGAAAGGATTTTATATCTACGGCGATCGCCAGATAAACCTTGGCAACCTTATACGAGTTGTCCTGAATATTCTGTTCCCGACTACAAAATAGATGGCGGCTCGAAAGGATGGGCAACTTATCAAAAATTACAGAAAGCAGGTTGGCAATTAATTTCTACAGCTCAAGCTCAGAGGACAAACCTAGCAATTCGATAAGCTCTGCTATGAATTCGCGCTCGTTGCCCGATTGAATAATTAAGATCTTAGGAAAGAATATGAAAAGTAAACTTTGGGTAGAGCAGCATCATTCGCTACCAAAATTCAGATGCGATCGCGTAGTTCAATTTATCGGTGGTAGCGGCAAAATCAAGCACTATAAACCTGCCGCTGGAACCTGGTCTTACACTATTGAAATGGATATGGGAAACCCGCCAGACATGGGCAGAATAGGGTTTGAAACGACAGTCTTATTAGATGAAGCAGATATTCAAGGAGTAGAGTAAAATCAGAGCTAGATTTCTTCCCTACACTTTTAGGTCGTGCTAAATATTCTTCTGAAAGCTCGCCTTAAAACAGATAGAATCAGTTGTTGTGTGAAGACAACAAAACTCATACATTTGGTTAAAGATAGAAGCACTTTCAGGCTTTTACGGTAAAAATGTAATAAAAGAAGGTTCATCGCGCTTGACCTGTAGCTAGAGTAGACAGCAAATACAAAACGCAAAAGCGAATGGTAACTCTTGGAGCCGCAAACAGAAATAAATAACTCCTAAGCTAATAAATATGCAGCTTCGGGAGAGGAGAATGCTATGTTATTCCAAAATCGAACTACAGCAGGTCAAGCGCTAGCCGATCGATTACTAGCCTATGCTAACCGTAGCGATGTATTAGTACTAGGATTGCCTAGAGGTGGTGTACCAGTCGCCTTTGAGGTAGCACAAGCATTACACGCACCCTTGGATGTGTTTTTGGTACGTAAGCTGGGTGTCCCCGGGCAAGAAGAATTAGCAATGGGGGCGATCGCCTCTGGTGGTGTGAGAGTGCTGAACTACGATATTATTGAAGCGCTACACTTGTCTGAAGCAGAAATCGAGCGCGTTACAGCCAGACAGCAACAGGAATTAGAGCGACGCGAACGGCTCTATCGGCAAAACCGTCCTTTTCCCCAATTACGCGATCGCACAATCATTTTAGTAGATGATGGTCTGGCAACAGGAGCAACTATGCGGGCAGCTGTGAAAGCACTACAGTTACAGCAACCTGCGGCGATTGTCATCGCCGTGCCAGTTGCTTCTCCTGAAACCCAGCAAGAATTAGCCACTCAAGTCGATGAAATTGTCTGTGTAGAAACGCCCGCACCTTTTTTCAGCGTGGGTTCTTGGTACGCTGAGTTTCCCCAAACTACCGATACACAAGTACGCGAACTATTGCAACAAGCTGGCACAGTCGCTAGAAATGTATCGTAGTACTTTAATTGTTAGCTGAGCGATCGCTACCTACTTTACTTTCACTTACAAAAAACTTGTCACCTCAGCCGTGCAGTGCTAACGTCAATGAGCCAGTTAGCTTTTGGTAGCAAGCCAACTCCAAACTTATGCAGCGCAGACGCTTAGCGGCTTTTATCAGTCTTGTTTTAGCCTCCTTTACTCCACCCCTCATCCCTTTTTCCGTCCTCTCCGCACCACCTAAAAACCCCAACCAAACGGTAGAATGCGAAATTCTCGTTACGGGTGCAGGACTTGCAGGTGTCGCCACTGCATACGAGGGATTGCTAGCAGGACGGACTGTCTGCATGACTGAAATTACCGATTGGATGGGAGGGCAAATTTCGACTCAGGGAACTTCTGCCTTGGACGAACGCAGAACTCAACGGTTGCAGTTGTTTTTCTCTCGTGGCTATTTAGAACTAAGAAAACGCATTGCCGATAAATATAATGGCAATTTAAACCCTGGTGATTGCTGGGTCAGCGATTCTTGCTTCCTGCCTCACGACGGTCACGAAATTCTTTACGATATGTTGCAGGATGCGGCAAAAAAGGGTGATGGCAAGCTGAAATGGTTTCCCGCTACTGTGGTGAAGGAACTGGAAATTAACCGTGCTGGATCGGCACAAACTATTCAAGGCGCGATCGCAATTCAACATCGTCCTGCTTCTGGCGCGCCATCTCTCAATACTCTACCTCTATCTCAAACAATTGAAGACTCCTATCGCTACGAAAATTCAGCTCGGTTGAATAAGGAAATTTTGCGGTTTGTACCTTTGCAGAGGAGCGAGAGGCGAGGAGCGAGGAGTGAGGTAGCATCCAACTGGTATGTGGTGGATGCGACAGAGACGGGAGAATTAATTGCTTTGGCAGATGTCCCCTATCGGCTTGGAATTGATGCCCGTTCTTATTTAGAACCTTCTGCCTCTAGCGGGACTAGCGATCCCTACTGCACTCAAGGCTTTACTTATACTTTTGCGATGGAGGCGACTAAAGACCCTATAAGTCATGACGTACCCCCATTTTACTCTCAGTATTCTGCTTACTATAGCTACGAACTGCCGCGCTTAGCAAGCTTTCCTTTAGTATTTACCTATCGTCGCATTTGGAGTCCGAAAGACGGCGAACCCATGTCATTCGGAGGGATTAATTTTGAAGCCCCCGTACCAGATGATATTTCAATGCAGAATTGGACGTGGGGCAACGATTACCGTCCTGGTACTGCTGCCGATAATTTAATCTATACTCGCGCTCAGTTGCAGGCAAGCGGTCAACTCTTACCTGGAAATTGGCTGGGAGGACTAAGAACAGAAAGCTTGCGTAAAGCGGAAGAACACGCGATCGGTTACTTTTACTGGTTGGTGACGGGTACAACTGATTCGCAACTGGGGGACGGGGTAAAACAACCCCAACCGAACAATCGCTACTTATCTGGACTAGATTCACCGATGGGAACGGTACACGGCTTGTCCAAGTATCCTTATATGCGGGAAGGACGGCGGATGATTGGTAGACCGAGTTGGGGACAGCCAGAAGGCTTTACTGTATGGGAAATTGATATTTCTCGCCGCAACTACAATGACGATTACTACCGTCAGACCTTATCCCCCCAGATGTATCGCCGTTTGAAAATCGCTTTGGCAGGACTGGAAACCATCAATGCGATCGCGAGTACTAAGCCACCAGAACAAATTGCACGGCGGACTCGTTCCACAATCTTTCCCGACTCAGTAGGGATCGGTCACTATGCGATCGACTTTCATCCCTGCATGACCAAAAGTCCCCCCGAACTTCCAGAAAACACCGAACGAGAAGGGGAACGCCAAGGTGCGGGTGAAGCCTATCCCTTCCAAATTCCCTTACGGGCAATGATTCCTCAAAAGATCGATAATTTACTCGTAGCTGGAAAAAGTATTGCTACCAGTCATATCGCCTCTGCTGCTTATCGGGTACATTCCTTTGAATGGTCTGTAGGTGCAGCCGCCGGAACCACTGCTGCTTTTAGCTTAGAAAAAGCGATCGCCCCTTATCAACTCGTAGACGACTTACCCAGACGAGAACCCCTACTCGAACAACTGCAATATCGCCTCCAAGAAAATAACAATCCTACTGCTTTTCCAGATACATCCATTTTCAATCTAGATTGGGATGATTGGCGATAAACAGTTGTCAGTTGTCAGTTGTCAGTTATCAGTGACTCCTGACTCCTGACTTACCAATTACCAACAACCAACCATTCCTTGTTATCTTGAAAGAATGTATTTTTGTGAAGTTCTGTCTGTCGTGCTATGAACAGGGTAGTTTCTACAACAGTTTACGGGATGGCAACAGCACCGACGATCGCTCCTGAGAAATCGTCTCAAGTCGTCAGCAAGCTATATCCTAATTACAAGGTAATCGTGTTGGATGATGATTTCAACACGTTTCAGCATGTAGCTGAGTGTTTGATGAAGTATATACCTGGTATGACGGGCGATCGCGCTTGGGAATTAACCAATCAAGTTCACTACGAAGGTCAGGCGATCGTTTGGGTGGGACCTCAAGAACAGGCAGAACTCTATCATCAGCAACTGCGGCGTGCTGGCTTAACTATGGCTCCACTAGAGGCAGCTTAGGACAATAAATGATTAAATATTAAAATTAAATATTAAAATTAAATATTAAAACTTATTAACCTTATTATGGGCAATGCCAACGGTAGGCTGGTCTGGAATCACTCAACCCACATTCCAGGTTTAATTCCAGTGCTAGAACGCCTGACTCGCGTTGATGGGATTCAAACAATTACCCCTGGAGTCATTGGACGGGTAAAAGGCCACTCTCCCAAAATGCAAATTCGTATCTCCGTGCCGATTCGCGGTGGATTTAAACTCATAGCACGCCAAGGCAAGACTGTACAAGAAGTATTCATCCTGACAACTCTCAGCCAGGATGAACTAGTAACAGCAGTGACGAATGTTTTAAAGCAGTAAGTCATCATGAAGTCGTAAGTCGTAAGTCGTAAGTTGGAATTAATTGGTTGCTCTCTACTGACAACTGATAACTGACAACTGATTTACTCTTCTACTTGTCGCACGGCAAATCGATATAGGGGTAGACAAAGAATACAAGCAAAGGTAAGAAAGTAGGACAAAGCTGCAGTGAGTTTTAAACTCATTAACAAAACTTCCCAATCTGGTAAGGTAATTTTTTGTAATCCCAAACAGGTACAGTAGAGCAACCAGTAAGTAAAGCTCATCTGCAATAGATTTTGCTCCGCTTCTTCTAGCTCGTTTACCTCTGCTGAATTAGCTCCTGAAAGCAATAGCAGACCAGCAATACAGGCAATGGCAGATATAAAAGCGATCGCGTCTGAAAAGTTTAAATTTTGTATCTGCATGTATGTATATCCAAAACTTTCAATTCCCATCAGTCTAAAGGAACAGTGTTTCGGTATACAAATTTAGTTACAAACTGCAACAGAATTTCGCTGTTTTGTTAATTGTTTGTAACGAATGTGAATTTGTCATTCGTCATTTGTCATTTGTCGCTAGTAATTGGTAATCGGTAGTTGGTAGTTGGTAATTGGTAGTTGCCACTCTGCTCCCTGCTCCCTACTCCCTGCTCCCTGCTCCCTACTCCCTGCTCCCTGATAACTGTTAACTGATGTAAAGTTTGCCCATAAGACAAAACCTTCAACGCGACAGCCTAAATTTTCCAACCACCGCACTAATTCATGATTGCTATTGTGTAGCACAGTATAAGTGCGGTCGTAGGGAACTAGGGTCATTCCCGTGTAAGAATTTTCTATTTGCATGGTAGCAGGGCGATCGAAATATGAATTTAAGACCTTTAGCAAGCGATCGACTTTTGCTTTTTCTACAGTAATGCTAAGCAAAGAACTGTCTTTTTGAGTAGCTAATAAATCGAAGCGATCGCAACTTCTAACTTTACGCCCTAAAGCTCCTTGAGTTGGTAAGAATAATGCTGCTGCTCCAGTCAACCAATCTTGTTGATTTAAAGCAAAATATCTCCAATCACCATAGGCATATTCCAGACATTTATCGCGATTACTAGGTAGAATTAATCTTCCGTGAAAGCCATAATCAACGAGATAAATACTAACTGGATTAATGAGATTAGCAGGAGGTATAATAGTAGCAGGAGAACAAATCCATCCTCCGAGGATAACACTGGTAATTGCTAAAACTAAAAAAGCAAAGCGCCGTGTTTTCACATTTTAGAATCGCGTGTTTTCTTTTAGATTTAGTTGAGTCGTGAAATCCTGAATTCGCTGCCACACTCGTTCTACTAAATCGGGATTATCAGCATTAAACCATTCAATTTGAGGATATGCTCGAAACCAAGTTCGCTGTCGTTTAGCAAATTGTCGCGTATGCAATACAGTTAATTCTTTTGCTTCTTCTAAGGAGAGATTGCCAGCTAAATATTGCTTGAACTCTTGATATCCTAACGTATTGAGCAAAGGTAAATCCATGCCGTATTTTTGACACAAATACTCGACCTCGGCAACTAAACCATCGGCTACCATTTGTTCTGTACGCTGAGCAATTCGCTGGGTAAGAGCGTTTGATTCACAGTCTAAACCAATTTGCAAAATTGGATAACAGGGGGGATCTTCTCCCTGTTGTGTCGAGATTGGACGACCAGTAACGTAAAATACCTCCAAAGCTCTGACAGTTCGAGTGGGATCGTTGGGATGAATTTTAGTTGCAGCTGCCGGATCGACTTGTTGTAACATGGCGTAAAGCTGCTTTTGACTTAAAGATAAGAGTTGCGATCGCAACTCTGGCTGTGGTGCTACTCTAGGAATCTTCATTCCCCGCACGATAGAACGGATGTACAACCCAGTCCCTCCTACTAGGAGGGGGAGTCGGGAGTCGGGAGTCGTAGGGGCGGGTTTAGCAAAAGATTCGCGGCTTCCATCAACAAATCGTGGTTCAAAACCCGCCCGTACAGGGGAGTCGGGAGTCGTAGGGGCGGGTTTAGCAAAAGATTCACGGCTTCCATCAACAAATCGTGGTTCAAAACCCGCCTGTACAGGGGAGTCGGAAAATTTTGAATTTTGAATTAAACCTAGTGCTTGTTCCTGATACTCCGCCACGGTAAAAGTTTCAGTGGGATCGCAAATGTCAATTAAATAGTGAGTTATGAGTCGTTGCTGGCTAGAAGTAGGTTTAGCCGTGCCAAGATTAAATTCGCGATAAACTTGACGCGAATCGGCACTGATAATGACAGAATTGAGTCTTTGAGCGATAGTTATTGCCAACCCTGATTTACCCGTGGCGGTTGCTCCACAAATGGTAATCAAGCCAAATCTATGCGAAATATCAGTTTGGTACATCCCCTAGATAAATTGCTCTTTAGAATGCCCTAGAGCCGTCTTGAAGCCTATTGTGTTACAATTTTGGTACGATCTCTTATTTTAGATATCATTGGTTAATTTAACCTCATTATCGGAGACTCCCTTGCATGACGAGCAGCTACAGCGCCGAGCAAATTCAAGTTTTGGAAGGTCTGGAACCCGTCCGCAAACGACCAGGGATGTATATCGGAACCACCGGACCGAGGGGACTCCACCATTTAGTATACGAGGTGGTAGACAACTCCATTGATGAGGCTCTAGCAGGATATTGTACTCACATAGAAATCGACTTAAACGCTGACGGCTCAGTACAAGTGGTCGATGACGGTCGAGGTATTCCCACCGATACCCATCCGCAGACGGGGAAATCGGCACTGGAAACCGTGATGACAGTATTACATGCTGGAGGTAAATTTGGTGGTGGCGGTTACAAAGTTTCTGGCGGTTTGCACGGAGTTGGGATTTCTGTTGTCAATGCGCTATCGGAATGGGTAGAAGTTACAGTTTGGCGGGATAAAAAGGTACATACCCAGCGCTACGAAAGGGGTGTACCGATGGGAGAACTGCAAACCAAGTCTTTTAAAGAAGCGAAGACTGGAACTGGAGTTAGATTCAAACCTGACGCAGAAATTTTTACAGTTGGCACGGAATTCGACTTTATCACGCTAGCTGGTCGCCTGCGAGAGCTGGCGTATCTAAATGCAGGGGTAAGAATTACCTTTACCGACCACCGTTTAGAACTACTCAAAAGCCAAGAACCGAAAGTTGAGACTTACGAGTACAAAGGTGGTATTCGCGAGTACGTCAGCTACATTAACAACGACAAGCAAGCCTTACATGAGGAAATTATCTTCGTGCAAGGGGAACGCAACAACGTCCAAGTTGAAGTCGCTTTGCAGTGGTGTACGGATGCTTATACCGATAACTTGTTAGGCTTTGCCAACAACATCCGCACGGTGGACGGTGGGACGCATTTAGAAGGGCTGAAAACAGTTTTGACGCGGACGCTCAACGCGATCGCCCGCAAGCGAAATAAAATCAAGGATAACGAACCCAACCTCAGCGGCGAACACGTCCGTGAAGGATTAACAGGGGTAATTTCGGTCAAAGTCCCAGATCCAGAGTTTGAAGGGCAAACTAAGACAAAACTCGGTAACACGGAAGTGCGGGGGATTGTTGACTCGTTAGTCGGGGAAGTGCTGACGGAATATTTAGAATTTCGCCCCCATATTGCTGATTCGATCTTAGATAAAGCGATTCAAGCCTTCAAAGCTGCTGAAGCCGCACGCCACGCACGGGAATTAGTCCGACGCAAATCAGTATTAGAATCTTCGCCTCTTCCAGGAAAGCTAGCAGATTGCAGTTCTAGAGATCCCGGTGAGTCAGAAATCTTCATCGTAGAAGGAGATTCAGCAGGTGGGAGTGCCAAACAAGGACGCGATCGCCGCAACCAAGCCATCTTGCCTTTACGCGGTAAAATTCTCAATATCGAGAAAACCGACGATGCCAAAATCTACAAGAATACCGAGATCCAAGCATTAATCACCGCTTTAGGTTTGGGCGTAAAAGGTGAAGAATTCGATGCGTCCCAACTGCGCTATCACAAAATCGTGATCATGACGGATGCTGACGTGGATGGAGCGCACATCAGAACTTTGTTGCTAACATTTTTCTATCGCTATCAGCGGCAACTGATCGAGCAAGGCTTCATTTACATTGCTTGTCCGCCACTTTTTAAAATAGAAAGGGGACGCAATCATTACTACTGCTACAGCGAGCGCGAAAGAGATCAAAAAATCGCTGAATTCCCTACCAACGCTAACTATACGATCCAGCGATTCAAAGGTTTGGGTGAAATGATGCCACAACAGTTGTGGGATACCACAATGAATAACGAAACCCGCACCCTCAAACGAGTAGATATTGAAGATGCAGCCGAAGCCGACCGGATCTTTACCGTATTAATGGGCGATCGCGTTGCCCCTCGACGCGAATTCATCGAAACCTACGGTTCTCGTCTCAACTTGGTAGAGTTGGATATTTAGGGTATGGAAGGACAAGGGAGACAAGGAGGACAAGGAGGACAAGGAGAATTCTACTCCCTGCTACGCGGCTCAAGGCGCGAGGACACCTCGCCAGCCGTCCGCTTCCCTGCTCCCTGCTCCCTGCTCCCTAAACTCACAGCAGACGGTTCTTACACGTTTTTCTCAGCTGAATTTGGCGAAGCGTATCACAGTCAGTTTGGGGCGCGCCAAGAAGCTGAGTTTAAGTTTGTGGAACCGACGCAGTTACGGCAAAAGGCGCGGCAACAAAAATCTTTACGATTATTAGATGTATGTTACGGACTGGGTTATAATACCGCTGCTGCTTTAGCAGCTATCTGGGAAGAGAATCCTAATTGTCATGTAGAAGTCGTGGGCTTAGAGTTAGATCCAACAGTACCCCAAGCGGCGATCGCCCACAATCTCCTCGATAGCTGGTCGCCGCTCTTACCCCAATTAACTCAGTTAGCCACAACTCATCA
The DNA here is from genome assembly GCF_051657925.1 of Chroococcidiopsis sp. Lineage (NCBI taxonomy): Bacteria > Bacillati > Cyanobacteriota > Cyanophyceae > Chroococcidiopsidales > Chroococcidiopsidaceae > Chroococcidiopsis > Chroococcidiopsis sp. Next base: position 6,589 of record NZ_JBOFLP010000228.1, on the reverse strand, counting down.
AGTTACGACAGATCGCCTGCAAGCAAAGTTACTACTTGGCGATGCAAGGCAGACGATTCAAGGATTACAAACATCTGGTTTTCAGGTAGATGCAATTTTTCTCGATCCATTTTCTCCACCTACATGTCCTCAGTTGTGGACGGTAGAATTTTTAGGATACGTAGCTCGATGTACGCATAGTAGTGGAATTTTGGCAACTTATTCCTGTGCTGCATCTGTACGAGCGGCTTTACAAACAGCAGGATTGAAAATTGGCTCCACATCACCCGTAGGCAGGCGATCGCCTGGTACTGTAGCTAGTTGGGACGAATCTGGATTACCCCCACTTTCCCAGGAAGAACGAGAGCATTTACAGACTCGTGCGGCAATACCCTATCGCGACCCCCAATTATCTGACTCAGCCGAGATTATTTGTCAAAGACGAGTCCAAGAACAACAGACCAGTTCCTTAGAACCAACTTCTCGCTGGCGCAAACGAAAAAGTAAAAACGTTGACCAACAACAACCAACCACTCCTTTGCCTGATAAGATCGACCTAAGAAACTTCAGTAGTTAGAGCCAATTGTGACTGTTAAGCCAGAGTGGTTACGGGTAAAAGCGCCGCAGTGGCAGCGCGTTGGTAAAGTTAAAGACATTTTGCGGGATTTAGCCCTCAATACTGTCTGCGAAGAAGCCTCATGTCCTAATATTGGCGAGTGTTTTAATGCAGGTACGGCAACATTTTTGATTATGGGACCAGCTTGTACCCGTGCTTGTCCTTACTGCGATATTGATTTTGAGAAAAAACCTAAACCCCTAGACCCCACAGAACCACTACGGCTAGCTGAAGCAGTTCGGCGGCTGCGGCTCAATCATGTCGTGATCACTTCCGTAAATAGAGACGATTTATCGGATGGGGGTGCATCTCAGTTCGTCGGCTGTATTCAAGCGATTCGTGAGGTATCGCCGCAAACTACGATTGAAGTCTTGATTCCCGATTTATGTGCGAATTGGGATGCTTTGGCGACGATTTTACAGGCGCAACCAGAAGTCTTAAATCACAATACAGAAACCGTTCCCCGACTGTATCGGCGAGTACGTCCCCAAGGAGACTACGATCGCTCCTTAGAATTGTTAAGGCGAGCGTCTGCAAGACGCGCTTCGCTAACGCGTACTTTAGCTCCTTCTGTCTACACCAAATCTGGTTTGATGGTAGGACTGGGAGAAACCGATGCTGAAATTCGCCAGGTGATGCAAGATCTACGGGCTGTAAATTGCGATATTCTCACACTAGGACAATATCTTCAACCTAGCCAAAAGCATTTAAAAATAGATAGTTTTGTTTCTCCAGAACAATTTGACGCTTGGCGGGAGTACGGTGAATCTTTGGGTTTCCTGCAAGTAGTCTCTTCACCCCTCACGCGTAGTTCCTATCATGCCGAACAAGTACGAGAATTGATGCAGCGTTATCCACGCTAAACAACGATCGCGCACCACTTACTACTGACAGGAGAAAACTGGAACAAATCGTCATCATGCTGACGCGCGGCGATCGCTTGTTGATTTTGCCGAAACAGTTCTTCCTTGGCGATCGCTGCTTCTAACGGATAACTGAGAACTGAGAACTGATAGCTGATATAACGCTATGGCTAGAATCAGAAATCAAAAGAAGCCTCTCGCCCTAATTGCCATTATTATCTATAAAAGCTTGACTGCTTCGATCCTAGCGATCGCTTCTATCGCCATCTTTTTAGCTTTAGATAAGTACCAAAGTTTATTGATGTTTGCCGATGATTATATTTTGACAGGCAAGAGGGAGATCGTTAAGTTTCTCTTGGAAAAACTCCTCGCTCTCAATCCTAAAACTTTAGAGTTTAGCGGCGTTGTCACGGGAATATACGCCATAGTGACTGTAATTGAAGCAGTTGGCTTATGGTACGAAAAAGCTTGGGCAACGATTTTAGTACTCATATTAGTTGGAATTAGCTTGCCAGTAGAAATCTTTGAACTTATTCGAGGTGTATCTGCCATTAAACTTATAGTTTTTGCGATTAACGTCGCTTTATTTTGGTATTTACTGCGCGAATTCTTGCATCGCAAACACGATCGTTATTTGTAGGGGCGCATGACAGCGCGCTTCTACCAATAAAAACCAAAAATAAAAAACCCTCCCGTCGTGGTGCGGAAGGGTTGCCTTGAAGTGTGGTGTGAGGAGCAGACATAGAGTCTACTTACAAATATACTAATGAGTGAATGTGACACAAAAGTGACAGGTAGATAGCGATCGCATGAAAAAAAATTATGACATCTATAAATGCAAGCCAAGTTAAATTGGCAAGCGATTAATATCCCTATTACAACCAATGACAACCATAGCAGAACCCTTTTCTAAACGTTTTTTAGGATCGGGGTTGATTTCAAATTTGCCATCTTGACTCACTGCAAGCAAGTTTAAACCATAGCGGTTGCGAATTTGTAAATCGCCGATTGTTTTGCCATGAAATTCGTCAGGTACGATGACTTCAACGATGCTATTATCTGGATCGAGGTCGAAGCGATCGAGAATAGCTGGTTTGGTGAGCGATCGCGCTAACTCGCATCCTGCTTCATACTCAGGAAAGACAACGTGATCCGCGCCAACGCGATGTAACAATTTGCAATGAACCCCTGAAGATGCTTTTGCCACAATATGCGGTACGCCACCTTCTTTCAAGTTCAGCGTCGTAATAATACTTTCTTGTATATAGTTACCAATCGCAACAATGACCGTATCAAACTCGTAAATTCCCGCTTCTTTTAACGCTACAGAGTCAGTAGAATCAAGTTGTACGGCGTGAGCTGCAATATGTTCGCTCATGACCTGATTGACGTTTTTCTCATCAATGTCCGTCGCTAGTACCTCATAACCCAATCGATGTAAAGTAGAGCAGACAGCACGCCCAAACCGCCCTAAGCCAATGACCGCAAACTGGTGGTTATCTTTGCGGAGACTGCGAAAAAAACCTAAAGACGACAGATTCACACGCTTATACCTTTGCTTCAATCGACTTTACTTCTTATGTGAAGTAAAGTTACTAAATCGTTCCAACTCAAATATATACCTTTACAACTCAAAAACAGCAGTTTTGCCTAGATCTCCCGATATAACTTGTTTCTAGCAATTTAACCTACAAGTAAATTTTCTTCGGGATAGTGGATAGCAGTAGGGCGAGGATCTCCTAATACGGCTCCTATGAGTAACAAAATACCCACCCGTCCGATAAACATGGTGGCGATTAAGACTAACTTAGCCGCAGCAGAGACATTGGCAGTAATTCCCGTTGAAAGCCCTACAGTAGCAAAAGCAGACACGACTTCAAACAAGATTTGAATAAAATCTATGTTCGGGTCAGTCAAGGAAATTAAAATTGTTGCTAGTATTACCGTGGCGATCGAACCAACTAGTACGCCAACGGCTTTTAAAATCAGGTTAAGTGGAATTTGACGCTCGTAGAGTAGCACATCCTCTTTCCCTTGTAGAATTGCCTTGGTACAACTAGTTAACACGCGCAAAGTTGTCGTTTTTATACCTCCACCCGTACCACCTGGACTTGCACCAACAAACATAAAAGCAATAGTAAGAAATAAGCCAGCATTCGTCATTTTGCCAATATCAATTGTGTTAAATCCAGCCGTTCTGGGAGTCACAGACTGAAACCAAGCAGCTAATATTTTATTTTGCCAACTGAGATTACCGAAAGTATTGGGATTTCTCGACTCGATCAAAAAGAAAGCAACCGTACCTGCAATTAATAAAATTAAAGTCGTGCTAATTGCTACTTTCAAATCTAGAGAAAACACGACTCTTTCTGGCTTGCGTTGGAAGCGATCGCGCAGATAGATATAAATTTGAAAAAGTACTCCATAGCCGATCCCACCGAAGATAATTAATCCAGTTACGACTAAATTTAATAAAATTGACGTTTGAAAACCAATAAAATTATCTTTGAATAAACTGAAACCAGCATTGTTCCAAGAGTTGACGCTATGGAAAATAGCTAGCCACAGGGCGCGATCGATTCCATATTGAGGTGTAAAAACTGGTAGAAGTAGAAAGATTCCCGTAATTTCAAAAATTAGGGTTACACCAATGATCGAACGGATTAAATCAGCACTATTAGATAAACCTGTTCGGTCGAGTGCTTGTTGGATTGCCACTTTATCGCGCAACCCAAATTTCACTCCAATCAAAACTAACAAAAAAGTGGTGGCTGTCATGTAACCCAACCCACCAATTTGCACCAAAGCAACCAAAATTACCTGTCCAAAAAATGAGAAATAAGTCCCCACATCTACTACAGATAGCCCAGTGACACAAACAGCAGAAGTAGACGTAAAAAGCGCCACAATTGGGTTAGTCCAATCACCGTTACTAGAAGAAAAAGGCATCATCAACAGCAGCGCCCCAACAGCGATCACAGCTAAAAATCCTAAAGAAATAGTTCGAGGAACAGTCATTTTTTCGAGTGAGTAGTGGTTGGTAATTGGTAATTGGTAATTGGCAAGAGTCAAGAGGAGCGCGACTTACGACTTACGACTTACGACTTACGGCTTGTCTCTTGTGGTAGGCTAATTGCGGGTTACGTTAATACTGAGTTGTGATGAGTGCAACACTTTCCGAGCGGATTGGGCAATTTTACGATTCCTCCTCTAGTTTGTGGGAACAGGTGTGGGGGGAACACATGCATCATGGCTACTATGGCACAGATGGAAAACAGAGAAAAGAGCGGCGACAGGCACAAATTGATTTGATTGAAGAACTGCTGCAATGGGCAGATGTAGAGCAAGCACAGCATATTCTCGATGTCGGCTGCGGTATAGGTGGTAGTTCGCTGTATCTTGCCCAAAAATACAATGCCCAAGCCACGGGAATTACTCTCAGCCCATTTCAAGCGAATCGGGCGACTCAACGCGCTCAAGCTATGGGTTTGAGTCAAAAAACCGAATTTTTAGTCGCAGATGCTCAGAATATGCCTTTTGCGGATAACAGCTTTGACTTTGTTTGGGCATTAGAAAGCGGCGAACATATGCCCGATAAGGTTAAGTTCATGCAAGAGTGCTACCGCGTGTTACAACCTGGAGGAAAACTGATAATGGTGACTTGGTGTCATCGCCCTACGGATGCTCAGTCAGGAGGTATTCTGACGGCAGACGAGCAAAAGCATCTGAACGAGATTTACCAGGTGTATCACTTACCTTACACGATCGCCTTACCGGAATATGAAGCGATCGCCCGCAATCTTAATTTAAACAGCATCCGTACCGCAGATTGGTCAACTGCCGTAGCGCCATTTTGGGATGTAGTCATCGATTCCGCGCTTAATCCCACGGCAATATTAGGTTTAATTTTATCTGGGTGGGAAACAATTCAAGCAGCACTGTCTCTGGGGTTGATGCAGCGGGGCTACCAGCGTGGTTTAATTCGATTTGGCTTGTTATGTGGGATTAAGTAATGAAACGTACCGTCAAGACGCAGAGAACGCCAAAAGTCAAGCAATTAAATTTAGCTGAGTGGCTTTACGCTTTTTGGAAGTTCTCGCGTCCCCACACAATTATCGGTACCAGTTTAAGCGTCTTAGGAATGTACTTAATTGCCCTTGATGCACAGATCGATCTTTCCCAACTTCCGACTCCCGTACGGGCGGGTTTTGCAGATAGTTCTCTCATCGAACGCACAATTCATTGGCTAAACCCGCCCCTACAGCCACTATTTTTGGCTTGGATTGCTTGTCTGTGCGGCAATATTTATATTGTTGGCTTGAATCAACTAGAAGATGTTGAAATCGACAAAATTAATAAACCCCATTTACCAATAGCATCTGGTGAGTTTTCACGGCGTACAGGTCAAATTTTAATAGCCATAACAGGAATTTTGGCGCTGGTATTAGCTGGGGTTGCTGGATGGTATTTATTTGGCATGGTAGCAATAAGTTTAGCAATTGGAACAGCTTATTCTTTACCACCAATCCGTTTAAAAAGATTTCCTTTTTGGGCAGCTTTATGCATTTTTTCTGTTAGAGGAGCAATAGTTAATTTAGGATTATTTCTACATTTCAACTGGTTATGGCAAGGAATTTTAGGAATTCCTAGCTCGGTTTGGACGCTAACTTTATTTATTGTGGTATTTACCTTTGCGATCGCAATTTTTAAGGACATTCCCGATTTGGAAGGCGATCGCCAGTATCACATTACAACTTTCACCATTGCTTTAGGGAAAGAAAAAGTTTTTAACCTAGCACTTTGGGTAATAACTACATGTTATATAGGTATAATAATTGCAGGAATTCTAGGACTTTCCTCAGTTAACTCAACTTTTCTCATCAGTACTCACTTATTACTCTTAGCTTTGCTATGGTGGCGCAGCCGTCAAGTAAACTTACAAGATAAAAGCGCGATCGCCAGTTGCTATCAATTTATTTGGAAGCTATTTTTTTTAGAATATTTGCTGTTTCCCGTGGCTTGTTTGTTGGGAAGCTAATCAGTAATTGGTAATTGGTAATTGCTCTTTAGTTACTGACAACTGATAACTTTGTCCAGACGTTACATGTAACGTCTCCATACTGATAACTGA
>NZ_JBOFLP010000227.1:0-9726 GCF_051657925.1 Chroococcidiopsis sp. | reverse complement strand
TTAATCCTACGCAAGGCAGCTAATTCTGATTTTTCTCTGATGAATTCGCCAACAGTATCTACGCTACCTTTACCCCTACAAAGTGGTCTTCTTAACACGGCTGACCACTTTTTCTCTTGATTTAGTCTAAACTCCAGTTACAATCTTTGAACATTGCCTCAATCTCAGTCCGCTTACGATAAGCTGTCAAAGTTTCAGCTAGGCTTTTCAAGTTAGTTAATAAATACCAAGGTTCTTTTTCTCTTTTATTTCGATACTTTCCTTTTCAGTAAGCGGCAAGATTTGCTTGAGCAAATCGCTTTTCTTTAGTTACCTTAATACCAGTCAAAAACCGACTCACTTCAGGAGCTAGCTAAGCGCGTGGTTAGTTCTTGATAATCTTGACCTCTTTGCTGAACATTTGTATCCTTTTTTTGTCGCAAAACAAAGTAGACTTTCTCGGAACCAAGCTACTTACCCAACTCCACACGATGAAATTCGCTGTCCCCTAAAACCACAATCTTGTAGTCTCGCGCTCATCCGCAGAACTGGACGAAGAATTGCTTGTTGCAAGCACCAGATTACTTGCGCCTCGCTTGTCTAAAAATTGCTAGTAAATCGGAAATGCTCGCTTTTCTAAAATTACCGCTACCACAGATAAGTTTTTGTCTTGCCACTGCGTTCTATCAATCGCTAAATAAAGTCGCTTACCTGGCTGAATTTTTAACTTAATTAGCGCTTGGATAATGGGAAACCACAGCAGCACAACACTCAACTGAGGCAGTTGCAAAAATCGTTGTAGATGGCGGCGACGACTTTCAAATCTGATTGGCAGAGGAAAATATGCTGCTAGTCTTTCGATTCTGAACTTATTTATGGACTTGAAAAGTGCCATACTAAAACTTCTCCGGTTAATAGTTGAGCCGGATTTAGTTGACTTTTGAGCGAACTGCGATCCAATTCTGGTAACATTTTAGTTTTGTCGGTCTTGTTCTCGAAATCAGACCGATACTTTTTTTACCACGAGTCGCTTCAAGCCACACTACAGCTAGCCTTCAACTCGGTCGTCACCCCGTCAGGTTGCCATGTCTGAGACTAACAGAGTGACTAATGTTTCACTTCTGTGGTTGATGTTGGGCTTTTTTGTGTTGCTTGCGCTCGCCATAATTACTACTGCTTTTACTGGCTCAAAGCGTTACAGTATTCCACGACCCATTTATTTCAAAGTAAATCCGTTATGGCTCTTAGTTTATCACTGCCTGAAGATCTGCTTCATACAGCACGATCGTTGTTTCGGGACCAATCCTACCCATTTCTGGCTCCGGACCTTGAGCCATTTCTACCATATAAAGCCATGCGCCAGCACTGGCTCTACAATTCTCGATCGTGCCTATACCACCAATGAAACGAACCAGCTGGCGCTTGCGAAATCTAGGTATTGGCAGAGAGAGCGAGGTTGATAGGTTCAATGAACCTTCTACACCACGAGTGAGAGCAATTTTCTTTTTTACGCGCTTCATGTAGCAGTTACTAACACTTTGCTTTACCTGCGGCTGAGGCGCGAACGCCTGTTTCTTGCTGGCATCGTCTAGAGTTTTTACTTGAGTGTCGGTCATTTAATACTCCCCTCGTTTCAACGAACCATCGGCATATAATTCTAGAGGAACTAACTCTAGTTTTCCATTCAATATAGTCTTGGCATAGACAATTTTTACAAATGGCGAACCATTGCGATCGCGAGGCATATCAATCTCCTAATTTTTAGCAGTAAATAGTTACATCTTCACCGCATTCATCTGCTAAATAACATAAGGATTTGTAGCGCAGTTCGACTAATTGCTCGTAGAGAGGATTTAGCTTGCATAAAGGGGGAATATATAGTAATGTGCGGTTGAAAAGCTGAATTTTGCGCTCGAATGGACAACGAGCAGGAATAAATTGACATACTAAGCGTGCTATGCCAGAATCGACAATTTTTATCGATTCAATCCACTGACGAAGTGGTGACAATAAATCAATTTGAGGAGATCGAGCTGAGTTTAAAGCGCTCATGTTTTCAATACCTAGTTACAATTTTAAGTTTTGCTTTTTATGATTTTTTAGAATTATTCAACAACTTGTAAAATTTCTTCGAGAAAGTTCCAGTCTGCATCTGAAACATTATCTAGTAAAGCTAACTTAGCTGCTCGATTAAGTAAAATTTCTCCGTTAGCATTGGCACTAAAGTCTTTACCTAGAATAAAACCTAAACTAATTAATCTTTGAATGGCAAACTTAAGAGCGCCTTCGATTAATTTAAGACAAGCATCCAGCTCGTAAAAATTGTGTAAAGCCCAGTGACAAGTATCGGCATCAGTTGCAGCTAATTGAAAGACTGCCGCAGTCATCACGTCTGTTGTATAATCAGAACCAAATAGAGCAATAAAAGTTGTATGGCAAGATTCTACAAGTGCCTTATTTTTTATTTTAAAAATATCAACTAGTAAAGCGACGGTTAAATTAAAGTCTTCTGTATGGTCGATGTTATACACGATAAATATCCCTCCATTTGAGTTATCTATCTCTCCGGCTAGCTACCAGCACTGCACTGGAGTTTGAGATTTTCAGTCAGTAGGGCGAAACGATCTTTGTGTCCGATTGAGTCACTCAACTCTAGTTAAAGTCAGGATCGGTTAGCTCTATCTTCAAGTTAGAGTGAAAAAATGGAGAACTCGTGGAGAGAGAAAAGATTTTTTTAGCAATTCCAGCCTAAGATTTCTGTCACTCGATCGGCTAATTCCATTGGATCGAAAGGTTTGTCGATCGCTGCTATCATGCCAAGTTGAGCAAAGCGTTGCCGATCGGCAGATTGTACCTTCGCCGTCAGTAAAATGACTGGGATATGCCCAGTTGTAGGGTTGGCTTGCAATTGTTGAAAGGTAGCAATGCCATCCATGTCGGGCATCATCACATCCAATAGAATAGCATCTGGCTGTTCGGCTGCCGCTTTCTCCAATCCCTCCATACCTGAAGCGGCGGTTGCAACTTCCCAGCCACCTACTGCTTCTAAACTAAGTTGGGCGACTTCTCGGATATCGTCTTCGTCATCAATAATCAGGATGCGTTTAGCTGCCACCATCGCTATTTCCCTCCCGATGATGAATAATCCGGTTAAGCAAGCCAATGACTCGCCGCTCAAATTCCTCTGGTTTAATTCGTCCTTTCGTAAGGAATAAAGTTTGTCCCAGCTTCAATCGTTCGCGATCGCTATCGTTAAGATCTCTAGCACTGTAGACAACTAGAGGCACTTGGCACAAACGGTTATGCTGTCGCAGCCAATCTACTATGACAAAGCCATCGCCTTCCGGCACGATCAGATCGAGTACCAGCAAGTCAGGAATAAGATTTTGACTGAGTTGGATCGCTTCTCTACCTGTCTGGGCATGGAAAGTTTCAATGTCATAGCGTTCAAACATCGCAATTAGCACTCGCGCCAAATCGATGTCATCCTCTACGATCAGGACTTTGATACTGCGATCGCGTCCAGTTAAGGCTCGCCCTAAAGCTTGGAACAGCGATCGCTCATCTGGAGGTTTAACAATCCAATCGCTTACCCCTGGATGAGGTGATACGTCTGGCAGTAAGCCGCTGAGGATCGTAACTGGAATGTCTTTTGTCTGCGCTTGTGCTTTCAGTGCTGCTAGAGTTTCCCAGCCGTTCATCCCTGGCATCATTAAGTTAAGCAGGATCGCGTCAGGATGCTGTTGAGTTGCCTCCACGACTGCCTCCTGCCCAGAAGCTACTGCGATCGCTCGGTATCCTCCCTGTTCGAGCATGGTTTGCACTACAGTGCGGACAGAGGGATCGTCATCGCATACCAAAATCAGGGGTGGGGAGTAAGGGGTGAGGGGTGAGGGTGTTGATGTTTCTTCAGCGTGTGGCGTATTTTGAAGGATGGGCAGGGTGAAGTAAAAAGTGCTGCCCGTGCCAAGAGTACTAGTCACCCAAATTCGCCCTCCATGACGCTGTACGATATTGCGACAGATGGCTAAACCCAAGCCAGTCCCTCCTTTTTTCCGCGAGTCAGAGGCATCTACCTGCTGAAAGCGTCCAAAGATGATTTCGAGCTTATCTTCTGGAATGCCTCGTCCTGTGTCTTGCACTTGGAAGGTGATATGAGGGATGAGGAGTGAGGAGCGAGGAGCGAGAGAGTCGGGGAATTTTAGATTTTGGATTTTGGATTTTGGATTTTGGATTTCTCCCCCTGTTTTCCCAGCTCTTCCAGCTTCCTCTACTTCAGGTTCCCTCGCTCCTCGCTCCTCGCTCCTTGCCCCTAATTCGGCGCTGAGCCACACGGTAGATCCTGGGGGCGAGAATTTAATTGCATTGCTGAGGAGGTTGGTGAAGACTTGAATGATGCGATCACCGTCAGCCCACAGTTGAGCAGAGATTGGAGATACGGATAAACGGATTTCTGCCTTCTCTGCCAGGGGACGCACAACTTCGATTGCCTGATTTATCAGGGAAGCAGCATCGCAAGCTTGTTTATTCATGGTGACTTTGCCTGATTCGATGCGCTCGATATCCAAGATGTCATTGATCAGGCGGATTAACCGATCGGTGTTATTTACGGCAATATCTAACATGCGTTGCGCCTTTTCAGGATTGGCGTACAGTACGCCACTAGCTAAAAGTCCTAAAGCACCGCGAATCGAAGTTAGAGGTGTCCGCAGTTCGTGGCTCACCACCGAGACGAACTCATCTTTGATCCGTTCGATTTCTCGGCGATCGCTGATGTCCTTCATAAAGCAGTAATGACCGATGAATTGCTGCTGGCGATCGTATTCATTGACCATGACGAGTTGCTTGTCGAAGACTGAGCTATCTTTACGCAGCCCCCTAGCTTCAACTTCTACCTTGCCTTGTAGCAACATTTTTTGGTAAGCAGCCTGCATTTTTTCTCGATCTTCGGGATGGACGGTTATCTGCCAATCCATACCAATCATTTCTTCTGGTTGGTAGCCTACCATGCTGGCATATGCTGGGTTGACCGTGATATAGCGTCCCTGCGCGTCTAGCCGCGAGATGCCCTCGACTGCGCTTTCTAGCGCCCGACTCAGGGCGTGCAGTTCTTGGCGTTGTCGAATTTCTTGTTCTAAGAGTTGAGCTTGGGCGATCGCAATACTGATTTGGTTGGCTAGATGTTGCAGCAGTTCCAATTCAAAACTAGTCCACTGTCGGGGAGCAGTACAATGATGTGCAATTAACAAACCCCAGAGGTCTTCCCGCAGTAGAATCGGTACTACCAAGTTTGCCTTGACATCAAACTGCTGCAAAAATTCAACGTGGCAAGGTTGGATGTTAGCCTGCTCGATGTCAGCGATCGCGCTGATGCGTCCCTGGCGGTACAATTGGGCATACTCTTCTCGAAAGCAATGGTCAACAATATTTTGTCCTATGATTGCCATACAGCCAGGTACTACTGCTTCTTGCATGACTGTACCAGAGCCATCTAACCGCATCTGATAGATGATGACTCGATCGCAGGCGAGAATTCTTTGTACTTCTGTAACGGCAGTTTGGAGAATTTCTTCTAGTTGTAAAGACTGGCGGATCTTCAGTGAGACTTCGGCAAACAGTTGCAAGTGCAGATTCTGACGCTGTAATTCTGCTTCGGCTTGTTTGCGTTCTGTAATGTCGCTGCCAATGCCGAGAAACCCCGTAATGTTACCTGCCGCATCTACCAAGCGCGTCACCGATAGAAGCACTGGAAAGCGGCTGCCGTCTTTGCGGATGTAAGACCATTCGCGCTCGTCTGGCTCTCCCCGCCGCGCCTTGGCAACAAAAACTTCAAACCCAGGCTCAATAGGTACTCCCATCTCCTGCGATAATTCCTGCGCCCGTCGGACGATTTCGTTCCAGTCGTGAATGAGTGCGGGTGTGGTTTTGTCAACAACTTCGGAGGCAGCATATCCTAACCAACGCTCGGCAGTGGAGTTGAAGGTGCAAATTGTACCATCAACAGTGGTAGAAATAATTGTGTAGTTGGCGCTCTCTAAAATTGCCTGTTGTAGCAATGTTGTCTGTTTTAGCTTCTGCTCTGCCGATTTGCGTGCTGTAATGTCATTAAAATAAACAGACAATCCTTCTTTAGTAGGATAGGCATGAACTGCAAACCATGTCTGGAGTGGCGGATAGAACTCTTCAAATTCGACACTCATCTGCTGCGCTCTTGCTTGGCGATACTTTTGGTAAAAATTAGAATTGACGGCTTCAGGAAACTCTTGCCAAATACTTTGCCCTAGCAAGCGATCGCGCGATCGCTGTAAGAGTTGCTCTGCTCGATCGTTCAAGTAGGTAAATCGCCACTCGCCATCCAAAGCAAAAAACGCATCGGTGATACTTTCTAGAATGTTTGTCACTCGATTGCGGGCTGTTTCTGCCTCTGTCCGTGCTGCTTGTTCGCGAGCCAAAAGTGGCTGTCGTTCCGCTTCGATCCGCTGGCGATCGCTGATTTCAGCTTGCAATTGAGCATTTAGTCTTGCCGATCCTACTAAATGCCGCCGCAACTCCAGTTGAGCCATGACCTGACGACTCAGGACGCGTAATGCTTCAACCTGTGCTTCAGTTAACTGCCGTGGGATGCGATCGATGACGCATAGCATCCCCAGTGGATATCCCTTAGGAGTCACGAGCGGAGCGCCAGCATAAAACCGAATGTGAGGTACAGCAGTCACTAGCGGATTAGTGGCAAATCGTTTGTCTTCCAGTGTATCGGGGACAATCAGAACATCGCTGGGTTGCAGAATGGCATAACCACAAAACGCCAGATCGCGAAGTGTTTCTCTTGCCTGCAATCCCACTTTTGACTTGAACCACTGGCGGCAATCGTCGATCAGGCTGACTAGGGCAATAGGAGTGTTGCAGATCTGTGCTGCTAATCGAGTCAGTTCGTCAAAAGCTACTTCTGGGTTGGTGTCCAGAATTTGGTATTGGTGCAGGGCTTCTAGTCTAGCTGCTTCATCTTTAGGCAATGGAGCTTTCATAACGTTTCTTCCCCTACTTCCCTTACTTTCCCTACTCCCCTAGCTTGCCCCAACGAGTAAACTAGATATTTAACTAACCGCTGAGTACGCGATCGCCTCCCGCGACTTTAGCTTGCTGTAATACAATACCCGCAGCCCGATATAGTGCCTGCAAGTCGGAACCGTCTTGGGGATACTGGACGACACCAGCACTGAAAGTCACGCTCAATTGTTCGCGATCGGGAGTAAAATCCTGCCGACGCAAGTTAAGCAGGACTTCAAGCAGCCGCCGCACTCCATCGCTTGCCGTCATCCCATACATCCCGACAACGAACTCTGCCCCACCCCATCGACCTACAACATCTTCACTTTGAAAGGTGCGTCGCAGCTGCTCTCCCAAGCGGGACAACACTTCATCTCCAACTGCATGACCGTATCGGTCGTTGATCTGCTTGAGATGGTCTAAATCTAGAATAGCGAAGCATAGCGGTCGGTCGTGCAACTGGGCTAAGCGCAGCAGTTGGGATAACTCTTGGGTTGACTGGCGGCGATTGGCAACTTTAGTCAGAGCATCGGTTTGAGCGAGATTCTGCAATAGGCGCGATCGCTCTAGCCGATTGAGGATGCGGCTGACCAGTTCCGGTCCGACTATTGGTTTACTAACATAATCGTCGGCACCTGCAGCAAATACGCGCTGCATCGTTTCAGCATCCGCGTGCGCGGTCAGAAATAGAATTGGTAGTCCACTCCAACGCGGATCGTTGCGTGCAACTTGGCAAAGCTCAATCCCACTAATTTGCGGCATTTCTACATCAAGAATGAGTAGATCCGGTGCTACAGCTTCTAAAGTGTCCCAGAACTGCAAGGGATTGTTGACGGTCGAGACTTTGATGCCCCAAGGTTCTAGTAAAGCGTGTAGGGCTTGCAATACCTGCGGGTCATCGTCCACAGCAATGATTCTCGTTGCGGCAGTACGGCAGCGCTGCAACATTTGCGTCACGGCATCGAGGACTCGCGCTGGAGGTAGGAACTTGTGTAAAAACCCGCGTCCACCCAAACGAGCAACTGTAACGCGATCGAGCAAGCTATCTCGGTCTGTGAGAATTAGTGCTGGTACGGGTGGGGTATAAGCATTCAGCTCTGTTAGCAATTTTACGCCTGCTTGAGCCGTATCAGCAGAGAAGCCCAGCAGCACCGCATCAGGACGCGATCGCGCTTTGAGTCGCTCCTCAATGGCAACTGGGTCTGTCGCGATTTCGCCGCGCATTCCCCGACTCGCCGCCTCCATGACTAAGCCTTCAGACAACGAGCGGTCTGGCTCTACGATCAATAGCCAAGGGGATTCATCTTGCGATAGCAGTTCTGGGGTTTGAACGGTTGGGCGTTGCAATTCTCGATGCAGTGCCGCAACGAGTTCGGTCAGTTGCCGCGATCGCTCTGGAGTTACCAAGACCCCAGCTTGCAGCAAGTTTTCGATTTGCCGCGCGAGGCGAGAACCCAAGGCAAAGCCATACATTCCCAGCGAACCTGCCAGCTTGTGCGCCTCCTGCTCTGCTGAGAAACGCAATTGCTCGTCCAGTGCTTGCTGTGGCAGTAAAGCGATCGCTTGCTCGATTGTTGCGACTCGCCCAATAAACTTTTCTTTAACTCGTTCCCAGACTCTTGCCACTCCTGTAAACGTCTGCTGTTCTTGTTGGGGTGAAAGACGAGCTGCTTTCTTCCCAACTTTGGCTTTTTCCTTGGTTTTTGTCTGTTCTACCGATTTGAGGCGGTAGCCAATGCCGTAGACTGTCTCAATTGGATCGTCTAGCACTCCCGCCGCTCGCAGCTTCATCCTTAACCCCTTAATGTGAGATCTCACCGTATCCTCACCTGGAGTTTCTTCATCATAAGACCACAAGCGATCGAGGATTACCCCACAACTAAAAACGCGATGGCGATTGCGGAGGAAAAGCTCTAGTAGTACATACTCTTTTGGAGTCAAATCGATCGGCGCTTTATTGTAGCTGACTTTACATAGACTCGGATCGAGGCGTAGGTCGCCCCACTCCAATATGGGAGGTACGGCAAAATCCCCTCGTCGCAGTAGAGCGCGTATCCGAGCCGATAATTCTGCTAAGTCAACAGGCTTAGTCACATAATCATCTGCCCCTGCGTCCAAACCAATAACTTTACTAGTGCCGTTGTCTTTAGCAGTCACTAAGATAATCGGGGTGCGATCGCCAATGCGTCGCAACTGCCGACAAAGGGTAATGCCATCTAGCTTGGGCAGCATGACATCTAGTAGAATTAAGTCGTACGTATATGCTACTAATAGTTCCCAACCTGCCTGACCATCTGTAGCGATATCGATAGCATAGTGCTGGTCAGTAAGGAATTGAGCTAAAGCTTTGGCAACCAGTTCATCATCCTCAACTAGTAGGATTCTCATAGCGGTTAATTACCGCAAAATTTATCAAAATCAACTGCAGCAAAGTCAACAAAACAGTAACTGGCTGCACATTTGCGACCAATTTCAGCTTATCTCACGTTAGGCAAGACTTTAAGAGTGAGTTGTAAATCTAAACACTACTTGTGGCAAGCGATCGTCAAGCAAACGATCCTGTTGACTGGAGTTTTGACTAAAAATCCAAGAAAGGCAGCGTGAAAGCTTCACAAGCTGCCAGTAAGAGATGATGAGAAAACCATTACTTCTCAAATCTCTCAAGATGATTTTCGATAAGCTCAAACAGTTTCGTCAAGG
>NZ_JBOFLP010000226.1:0-14999 GCF_051657925.1 Chroococcidiopsis sp. | reverse complement strand
CCACTGGTTGAGCAAAGTTGACTTGTTGCCAACCCGTAGCAGTTTCGTTGCTAAAGGTAGCGGTTGCTAGTCGCTGCCCCGTACTCGTCCAAAGATTGCCAATGTATGTACCAGTATTTCCACTGCCTTTGTAGAAGCGAATGCCAGTGATATAACCATCGATCTCTGACTTGAACTTGACTCCCAATTCCACGGCTTGAGTGTCAGAGCTGGCTGCTGTGGTAGGAGTTGCCGTGTCATTCCAGAAGCTATACGAACTAGACGATGTTGTAGTAAAAGACCATCTGAAGTTAGCGACTAGGGGATTACCTGCTAAGTCTTGAACGCGAGGCTGGCTCGTCCCACCGATGACGGTAGCGGTATATGTCCTGCCTGTGACTAACGAACTGCTCGGTTGCAATGTGGCGGTGCGGGTAGCTGCATTGTAGGTGACGGTAGCAGGGACGATCGCATTAGTTGAATCTTGTAATACAAAGGTATTTGCATTAATTGTCGCTGGATCGATTGCCTCGCTGAAGGTGGCTGTGAGACTCGATCCAAGACTGGCGTTTGTTTCTCCGTTGCTGGGAGAAGTAGAACTGATGCTGGGTGGAGTCGCGTCTGTAGTCGCGTTAGTGTATGTAGCAACGTAGTTTCCGCTAGCAGCTGAGAACAAGGCGTACTGAATACCTTTAATTTGCTGTGTTGTGTAAGTAACTGGGCTGCCGTTAAGCGTAATACTGGCAACTGTTCCAGCAGCCGATCGCGCTGGCAACATTGCTTGCAGTCCTCTTGCACCTGTCCCTGGCGCGATCGCAAAGCTCAAAGTATTGTTATTCCATGCCAACCCGCTAAATGAGGAGTTGTTGCGACCATCAAGCCAGGTCAACATTTGACGGGCAGAAACAATCGGTACACCACGGGTTTGTGCTGAGGTAACCACTGCATCGGAAACTGCTGAGATGTTGCTATCAGTATGTGCGTTGACCGTGAAAACACCGTAATATCCCTCTGCTCCAAGGGCGCGATCGAGTAGAGTATTGACTGTGAAAGGGTATGTTTGTCCCGACTCATCGGTTATTTGGGTAGTTGCTTGATAGACATCAATGAGCGTCCCGTTCAGATCGGCAAAGCGCATTGGCATACCACTTCCAGTAAAGAACCCTGGGCGATCGCCTACCCAATTAGGCGGCCAGAAATAGTAGTTGGTATCGAGCCGTATTCCTTGACTCAGCTCCACTTTGGACGCGGTAGCCCAGTCACTCCAAACACCGCAGTGGTGTCGCTGGCTTGGCGAGGCAGGTACGCTGGGAAAGCGGGCACTCCACGCATTAAGTTGCTGTGTATAGAAAGTCTGAAGCGAAGTAGGCGTATAATTCGCACAGTTTGTGTTGACATGCAACCCCACTTCAAAACCATCAGCAGTGAAAGCAGCTGCCTGTGCATTACTTATTGGTGTGTTGGGATAAATATATGAAGTGCCGCGAACGCATTCCCAATCTTCTACAGAGCAACCAGCCGGACTCATGGTTTTGTATTGGTTGAACCGACCTACAGTTCCTCCATTCGCATGATCGTCGCCAGTCATCAGCACAACTGCTTTCTTGCCATGCGGAAAATACCAGAAACGGGGGAGGGGTTTTTTATCAAGGTTCATGGTCAGAATTAAGTTTGCTAGCAAACGCTGTTGTTCGTCAGCTTGCGGAATAGCAACTTTATTCAGATCGATCCAGTCTGGTTGAGGATCGTGACTTGCCGCACCAAAGAACAAGTCGCTAGAGCGAATTGGTGAGAAACCATCGCGCTCCTGCCCAACCCAGGCGGGATTTCCTTGACGGGTGTAGACGACCGAACGCGCTAAATCGTAAGTAAATGCGGCGACCTGACCACCACTACTACCAACACTACGCAGCGTTACCGCTGGGTTAGATGTTGCTGCGGTTGCGTTTGTATAAAGCATGGCGACACTAGTAGCACCGTTTAGAGTGTAGCGATCGGCTATGTCATGAAACTGGATAGTTTGGTTAACAATGCCACTACCAGGGGCTTTCGACGTATCTACAAGTAAATAACCGTTGGAGAGTGTGGAAGCTGTATCAGTAAGACCAAGCAAACTACTGAGCTGCTTGTCAGGACGCATTGCAATCAGATTGCCACCACTAGCTGCCCAGTTACTAAACATCGTCACCTGAGTGGGACTTAGGGTCATCTTGGCAAGGATAACTACGTCGTAGTTAGCCAGCATCTCTGAGGAAACTGAGGAAATATCGCTGACACTGAATGTATTCAGCCCTTCATTTCGCAGAATCTCGGCATAGTAGTCGCTGAAAGGGTCGGAAGTAGTTGTTATGACTAGGATCGGTCCACCTGGTCCCGCATTAGGCAATGGTGCAGCAACAGCAGCTGATGTTTGTAACTCTGGCAAGGGTAGTGTCGTCATGAGTACAGATGCTTGACCCGCGCTCAGGAGAAATGTGCATACAGATAATGTGAAATACTTGAGATGTCGTTTCATGGGAATCCTTGCCAAATTACAAATATGAATAGAAATAAATAGGTTTGAACGGAGCTGTTGGTCTAATTTTGATTGACTCGCACGGCAAAATTCACCTAATTAGTAGGCATTTAATGCTGGCTTATTCGTGATATTTAAATTAGAAATGATTTAGGTTTTATTAAAAAATAGCTCTTGCGCTTTTTCATTTTTGACTTCAAAAAAAACTAAAGAAGTTAACGCAATTACTAAATTATTTATTAGTAGTAGATGCATGTTGTTTCTTGTAACGATCGCATCTGCAAATTCAATACATCAAAAACTTAATTTCTCCGCTTTTAGACTATCTGTTGCAATTTCTCTAACTAGGATTAACAAAATGTCAATTGTTCTAAGATCGCAGAAATAAACTTCATAAAAACTATAAAAAGATAAATGTAATGAAAAGATTGCAGCTAGGGTGCATCCGTAGGCGCTCTAGTACTTCCTAACCGAAGTCAATAGCTTGAAATTATAGAGATATATTTTTTAGCTAAAAGAGAAAATCATCATTTCTGCCTTCAGTGTTTTTACTGCTAGTGATAGTTACATTAAATACTAAAAAAATGGTTTTCAAAGCAAAAGACGGTGAAGAAACGAAGCTAAATGTTAAATAAACTGTAAAGAGAGTGGCTTGGTAGGTTGTTGAAGCTCGGTTGTATAAAGGTCTTGAGGGAAATAAGGAGGTAACATTATGGGAGCGCAGTAGACCCCACAGATTTCACGGATAGTTAGGCTAACATCAGTCATGCGTGTTTGGTCAGCGCATGAGATGCGGGCAATGCAGCGATTGTGCAGCATTTCTGTAGGCTAGAATTTTCTTGAGATATATACAATTCAATTGCCGTACATTTACTTAAGTAGATTTACGGTTGCGATCGAGTCAGATATAATTATCAGTAAAATTGCGGTTGGACACGCGAAAAAGAAAGAATTACAGTTTATTCGTAAATTGACTGAGTAAGGACTAAATAAAAAAAGTTTGTTCAATACATAATTTACCTACATTTGAAGTATATAAATCTGCGAGATTTTAAATCTCTCATACTTCAATGTAGGTAACGCTGGTAGAGAGAGCTTGACACTACTAAAAAATATTACGTTATTCTCCTTGAACCAAGATAAATCCGAGGCTTTGCTGTACTAGAAATACAAAGTCTTGTGAAAAGCAAGAGGGCATAATTCTGAATGAAGAAATTACTAGTAACTGGATCGTCGGGACTTATTGGATCTGAAGTTTGCCTGCATTTTGCTAGCCAAGGTTGGGCAATTCATGGTGTTGATAACAATCAAAGAGCTATTTTCTTTGGACCCCAAGGAGATACTCGTTGGAATCAAAAGCGCTTGGAATCTCTGATTAAAGGTTTCGTGCATCATGAAATAGATATTCGCGATCGCCAACGAGTCCTAGATCTCATTGAAAGTCTCAGACCAGAGGCGATCGTGCATACAGCAGCACAACCCAGCCACGACCGAGCAGCAGCAATTCCCTTCGATGACTTTGACACCAATGCAGTAGGAACGCTAAACCTTTTGGAGGCAACGCGCCAATTTGTGCCGGAGGCTCCTTTCGTACATTTATCTACTAACAAAGTGTACGGAGATGCACCGAATGAGATTGCCATGATGGAGTTAGAAACCCGATGGGAATATGCCGAGCCAACTTATCAGTATGGTATTCCTGAATCATTCCGCATTGACCAATCGAAGCATTCTCTTTTTGGTGCTTCTAAAGTTGCAGCTGATGTTATGGTTCAAGAGTACGGTCGATATTTTGAACTCAAAACTTGCTGCCTGCGTGGTGGATGTTTGACAGGACCGAATCATAGTGGTGTAGAACTGCATGGATTTCTTAGTTACTTAGTGAAATGTAATTTAGAAAATCGCACGTACAAAGTTTTCGGATATAAGGGAAAACAAGTACGAGATAATATTCACTCCTATGATGTTGCTCGTTTCATTGAAGAGTTTATCCAAACACCCCGCTGTGGTGAAGTGTATAACTTAGGTGGTGGCAAGGATAATACTTGCTCTATTTTGGAAGCTTTCGAGCTTGTGGCTTCGCTGACTCATAAAAAAATGCAGTACGAGTATGTTGATAAAAATCGTGAAGGAGATCATATTTGCTACTACAGCGATCTCCGTAAAATGCAGAATCACTACTCTAATTGGTCTATTACCAAACCTTTGAAATTGATATTTTTGGAAATTGTAACGACTTGGACAAAAAGACTTCAAGAGGTAGCATAGAGCGTATTATGGTTGATAATCTACCTCGCATCTTATTAGTTACTGAAGCGACCTTAAGTCAAGAAGGCAAGGGGGTTAATCGAACTCTCGTCAATTTATTTGATAACTACCCTGCTGAATTACTGATGTTGTTTTGTCCCGAACACGAGTTAGAGTCTAACCCGACAAGTTCGCCATTCGATCGCCAAGTGCTTTCCTTTTTTGGACATCGTTTACCCCTAGTACATAATCGATTAGGAAGATTTCTTAATCCTTTAATCAGTCGAATAAATCTACAATTGCTCGATTGGCTGCCTATTTCAAATTTACAAAAACTAGAAGAATTTGAGCCGGAAATTATTTTAATTTGTCCGGTCACATCTTTGTGTTTACTCATGGGTTATAAATTAACTCAATACTTTCAATGTCCATCCTTGATTTACTTCATGGATGATTGGATCGCGTGCGATAACTCGCGGTGGTTATCGAACAGCGTTCAAAAAACGGCTACTCAACTTTTAAAACAGGCAGATGGCTGGTTGATGATTAGCGAGCAATTACAAAATGAATTGTCAAAACGCTATCAGATAAAACCTCAAAGTTCGCTGATCGTTCATAATCCTGTTGACTTATCAGACAAGCAGCCGCCTGATACAATTATTACCCATGAAGGTACGTTTAAAATTGTCTATGCTGGTTCTATTTGGTCGATGCACTATGATGCAATAGCCGCGATCGCTGAAGCAATTTTTCAGCTCAGATGCGATGGAAAAGATATTGAACTCGTGGTGCATACAGACAAATGTTTCTGGAATCCATACAGAGAAAAATGGAAGCAGTGGGAAGTAACGTATGGCGATATAATTCTCTATCAAGAACTCAATAACTATCTCCAGCGTGCCGATCTACTACTTGTCGCTTCATCATTTTTACCTGAATACGCGCACATGACTCGTTCTTCAGTACAAACTAAGTTGACTGACTATATGGCTGCTGGTAGACCAATTTTAGCTTGCGGTCCAGCTTACTCTGCTTGTAATCAATTCTTAAAAAAATGGAAGTGTGGACTTGTTTGTGAAACGAACCAAGTTAATACAATCGAGAGTTTTTTAATGGATATAATTCCGAATAAAACCTTACATCAAGAAATAGCAGAAGTAGCTTTTAACGTTTTGAATGAGAATTTCGATAAAAAAATAGTGACTGAGAAACTTCAGTCATATGTTAAGCAGATTTTTAGTCAAAATATCAAAGGCGATCGCATACTCAAAACAAAAAAATCTTCGAGCGACAAACTTTTAGCTTCTGACTGTAATTAATAGAGCGTAGATCGAAATTAGTATAACCGTGCCTTACAAGTCTTAGTAGAAGCATGAATTCGATGCCTTTATTTTCTGCGATCGTCCCAACCTACCAGCGCAATGACTTACTAGCAAAATGCCTACAGTGTCTAGCACCTGAGATTCAAACTCTGCCATTTGAACAGTATGAAGTCATTGTTACTGATGATGGTTCTGAAGTAACTGCCGAGCAAATGATTCGCGAGTGTTTTCCTTGGGTAAAGTGGGTATCCGGTCCTCGTAAAGGTCCGGCAGCAAACCGAAATAATGGGGCAAAATATGCCAGTGGTGAGTGGCTAGTTTTTACGGATGATGATTGTCTCCCAGATCCTCAATGGCTAGAAGCCTATGCTCAAGCTAAAATTACTGAGCCATTTTATCTAGTTTTTGAGGGGCGAACTTATGTCGATCGCCCAAGACGAAGCCTTGCAGAAACTTCACCTATTAATGAGTCAGGTGGTTATTTATGGTCGTGTAATTTTGCCGTACAAAAGCAACTTTTTGAGTTTCTCACTGGTTTTGATGAACGATTTCCCTACGCTGCGATGGAAGATGTAGATTTTAGATTAAGACTTGTCAAGAGTGGATATAAGTTTTCTTTTGTGAAAACTGCTTCTGTGTGTCATCCCTGGAGAGCCAAGGGAGGATGGAACAAAATCAAACAACATCGAGAAGCAACATTTATTTACTTATCTATTCATGCTGAAGAATTGGTAAATATTAATTCTGTATATTATTTATTGTTTGCTTTACGGAGTTTTGTCAATCAGACAATTCCGGCAATTTTGAGATTTAACTTCACTGGAATTAACGAAGCTTTTTTAGAGCATTTTGCATACTTATACATGAGCGTACTACTATGGCGCTATAAATTGACAAGCATGAACACACTTAAAAATAACTAAAAAACTAACATTTTATTCTAACAATGAAAACAATTAGTCTTCAAAGCCATTGGTCGGAGAGTTGGAAACAAAGTTATTCATACGATTTAATAGAAATGTATGGAGAAACTAGTTATCGTGGATATAGCTATGCGTATTCTCATCGATATAAGCATACTTTAGAGTTAGTTCAAAAAGTAACACAACCAGGAGCAAAAATTTTAGATGTAGCTGCTGCACAGGGCAACTTTAGTTTGACTTTAGCAGAGCTAGGCTATGAAGTTACCTGGAACGATCTTCGTGAAGAATTGGTTGATTACGTCAAACTGAAATGGGAGTATGGAACTATTCACTACAAACCGGGAAATGTTTTCACATTAGGGTTTGCTGCTGAATTTGATGTCATTTTAATTACTGAAGTTATCGAACACGTTGCTCATCCCGATCTGTTTCTGAAGAAAATAGCTCAGATGGTGAAGCCTGGAGGTCACATAGTCATGAGTACGCCAAATGGCGAATATTTTCAAAATCGTCTGCCTAAATTTTCGGATTGTCCCGACCCCAGCCAGTTTGAAGCAATACAATTTCAACCCAATTCAGACGGTCATATCTTTTTATTACATTTAGATGAAATAGAAAGTATAATTCATCAAGCTGGATTATCGATTCAAGAGACAAGAATTTTTACAAATCCACTAACTAACGGTCATTTAAAACTAGGAAAATTATTGAATTTTCTCGCTCCTAGCTGGGTTGATGCTTGTGAAAATTTTACGCAAGCTTTGCCATTAGTCTTGCGAAAAAAAATCCACACTGGAGTTGCTGTTTTACTGACTCGTATAGCCTAGTTGAAAAAATTAATGCAGTGACTTTAATGGATATCATTCAGATTGTCCCACGGCTACCTCCAGCAATAGATGGCTTGGGAGATTACGCCTTAAATCTGGCACGGCAGCTTTACAATGATTTTAATCTCAAAACTCATTTTGCGATCGGTGATGCGGCTTGGACTGGAAATACTCAAATTGAAGATTTTCTAATTAATTCAGTAGACGAACGTTCCGCCACAGCTTTACTATCCTTATTAGCAAGCAAACCAACTACAGTCTTATTACATTACGTCGGCTACGGTTATGCTAAGCGAGGCTGTCCGGTTTGGTTAGTTGAAGGCTTAGAACGTTGGAAAAGAAATACTCCTAACTCGAATTTAGTAACGATGTTCCATGAAGTTTATGCTTCTGGAAAGCTACCTTGGACGAGTTCTTTTTGGTTGTCCGATTGGCAAAAAAAACTAGCTGGTCGTTTGTCTCAAATTAGCGATCGCTGCTTGACAAGTAATCAAAATTATGCAGAAGTTTTGTATCAGTTAAGTCAGGGGAAACAGAGTCAGATTCCCACGCTACCCGTCTTTTCTAATGTGGGAGAACCAAAGCAAATACCACGCTTGACAGAACGTTCTCGGCGCTTAGTGGTGTTTGGTAGTCCTAGCATTCGCAAAAGAGCTTATCGTCAATCCTTGAAAGAACTTAGCCAAGTCTGTCAGTTATTCGATATTCAAGAAATATTGGATATCGGAGCGCCAACAGGTTTAGTTTTATCTTCAATTCAAGGCATACCAATAGTAGAAACAGGTAAATTATCTGCTCCAGAAATTAGTGAAATTCTGCTCAACTCCTTCGCAGGATTCTTTAATTACCATCTAGAGTATTTGGCAAAATCAGGCGTATTTGCTGCTTACTGCGCTCATGGCATATTAACTGTGAGTCCTAGAGTTTATACTTCAACACAAGATGGCATAGAACCAGGAAAACACTACTGGGTTTTCAGCGATCGCATCACAGAGATAACAGATTGCGTCGAGGTGCAGGCGATCGCTAGTCATGCCTACACCTGGTATCAAACTCATAATTTATCAGTGCAGACTCAGAACTTTGTCACCCACGGATTGGGTAATATATGCACAAATATAGGATGACTTTATTTAAGATTTTAAAGCAAATTTTCAAGGTATATTTATCTATTTTTGAGAGGATGATTGAGTGAAATTACTAATTGCTGCGATCGCTATTTTATGTATTGTTGGGATCTCGGCACTAAATTGGCGTGGCTCTGTTAAAGCTGTGTTTTTCATTCTTGTGATTGAGGGTGCATTGCGCAAATGGGTGTTACCTCAAGCTAGCGACGCAATTTATTTTTTAAAAGACTTAGTTCTTTTAGGTGCTTATCTGCAATATTTTGTTTTTTCAAGTAGAAGATTTTCAATTCAAAATCGCACTATTTCTATTTTAATTATTTTTACGAGTATATGGTGTGTATTACAAGTTTTTAATCCTAGCTTAGGTTCACCTCTAGTAGGAATTTTTGGTCTCAGAGGTTATATCTTTTACATTCCCTTGATGTGGATGCTGCCGACCCTATTTCGATCGGAACAAGATTTATATAAATTTTTGCGTTTCCATCTTTTATTAGTCATTCCTGTTGGTCTTTTAGGTATTGCTCAGTTCTTTAGTCCTGCTAACAGTCCAATCAACGTGTATGCTCCCAGTCAATTGAAGGAAGTAGCTACATTTGGGGTTGCAGGAGCAACCCAGTTTGCTCGCGTCACAGGCACATTTTCCTACATAGATGGCTATGCAGTATATCTATTAATATGTTTCGGCTTACTAATTTCCTTCTTGTCACTCCAGCAGTCACGTTTTTGGAGATGGGCTTCTATTTTTGAACTAGTTTTGATAGTCATTAACTCTTGCATGACTGGCTCTCGTAGTGTTGTTTTTGCATTATTATTATTCTTTTTTAGCTTTATAACTGTTAAAGGATTGACTCAGCCTGAAAAGAACATATCTCTACTCAGAAAATTCTTATTACCAGCTATATGTATTTCTCTAGTTTCTTTTATCTGGTTTAAACCAGCAATTAATGCCTTTTTGTTACGGTCAAATTCTAATCAAGATGTGACTGCACGTATTACGGCAACCTTTACCCAGCCTTTCGAGTTTATCCAGTACAAAGGACTCGATGGCTATGGCACTGGAGCAACACAACCAGGGGGTCAAACACTTCGCCGATTGCTAAATCTACCAGATGGTGCAGTTATTCCAACCTACTATGAAGAAGAACCAGGCAGAATAGTTTTGGAGTTAGGTCCGATTGGTTTTTTTCTGTGGTACGGACTTAGATTGAGTATTCTCATTGCGATTTGGCTAGTTTTCTGTAAATTGAAAAAACCATTTTTGCGTCAATTAGCACTGACAGCATTACTGATCCAGACAATTGGAATCTACGACCAACTAGTGACTCAACCTACCTTCTTGCCTTACTACTGGTTTTTCAGTGGCTTTATCTTTCTCTTACCACGATTAGAGTCGATAGAAAGCTGGTATCGAGAACAACAATTATTGCAACAACACAATGTCTCATCCACGTATCTCCCTGATTCACCCTACCAGTAATCCCTTTGCCCGCAATGCTGCCCTAGCTTTGGGGGAAGCTAACTTACTCCAAGAAGCGATCTCGACAATTGCTTACAATCCCAAGGGAGTATTATCGCGCTACTTAAACTTACTACCGCAGAAAATTAGCAGTCGTTTGGCGCTGGAATTGGGTAGGAGGGCGTGGACTGCACCCGCAAATGCATCCATGCGATCGCACCCTTGGCAAGAAGCCATACGTCTAGCATTAGTCAAAACTAAGTTGAATCGTTGGCTGAACTTAGGTCGTCAAGGACCGATCGATTGGGTGTATGTCTCTCTAGACCGCCACGTTTCCCAGCATCATTTGCACAATTTAGATGCAGTCTATGCCTACGAAGATGGTGCGGCGATCGCATTTGAAGTTGCGAAACAACGCGGAATTCTCTGCTTGTACGATCTCCCAATTCCTTTCTATCGCATGAGTCGAGATCTCCAAGCCCAGGAAGCAGAACGTTTTCCAGAGCTAGCGCCAGCATTACAGGCAGTCAAGGAACCTGCTTGGAAGATCGAGCGCAAGGAACGGGAAGTTCAACTGGCAGACCATATATTTGTTGCATCTTCTATTACCCAAAGATCGCTGTTAGATGTGGGTGTCAAACCAGAAAAAATTAGCGTTATCCCCTACGGCGCACCGATTGATTATTTCCACCCGCAAACTAAACCCGATCGGCTGTTTCGCGCTTTGTTTGTCGGTCGCGTTGGACCTCGCAAGGGCTTCCACTACTTATTACAAGCTTGGCAAGAACTACAACTACCTGATGCCGAGCTGTTGGCGATCGGCATTAACGAGTTTCCCGACAACTGGCTAACTCAATATAGAGATACTTTTCGCTATATTCCATCTCTCCCTCACGCGGCGTTGAACGAGTACTATAGCGCCGCAAGCGTTTTTGTGTTTCCCTCGCTTGTAGAAGGATTTGGACTCGTACTGCTAGAGGCAATGGCTTGCGGGATTCCTGTCATCACGACATCCAATACTGCTGGTCCAGATATTCTTACAGACGGGGTAGAAGGTTTCATTATCCCTATTCGCGATGTCGAAGCTCTGAAGGAAAAACTGGAATGGTGTTATTCCCACCCCCAAGAATTAGCTCAAATGGGACAAGCTGCTCGCCGCAAAGCCGAGCAATTAACGTGGGGATTGTATCGACAGCAATTAGCCAGTCGCGTCCAGGAGCTTTTATGCCAGAATTAGCAGATCGCACTAACTGTCACTTGTGGTTTCCGAATATTTTTGAATTTAAAGGCGGAATTCAAGTCTATTCGGCTTTCTTGCTCAATGCCTTAGAAAGCTTATATCCAAATTGGCACTATCAGGTTTATCTCAAGCACGACACTCGATCGCCATCCAATCTTGCCCGATCGCCCAATACTCAGTTTTACTGTACTGGCTCTTTACCTTTGCCATTGCGAACAGTTGGCTTTGCCGCTCAGATCTGTGGAGCGGGACTATGGCAGCGACCTAGCTTAGCGATCGCGACTCACCTAAATTTTACTGTTGCTGCCTATTGGTTGAAACAGCTAACTGGGATGCGTTACTGGGCGATCGCCCACGGTGTAGAAGCTTGGGATATTAACAAA
Source organism: Chroococcidiopsis sp. (assembly GCF_051657925.1). NCBI lineage: Bacteria > Bacillati > Cyanobacteriota > Cyanophyceae > Chroococcidiopsidales > Chroococcidiopsidaceae > Chroococcidiopsis > Chroococcidiopsis sp. Next base: position 2,980 of record NZ_JBOFLP010000226.1, on the reverse strand, counting down.
CCTACTCTACAAAAAGCCCTGCACCATGCCGACCGCATTCTTGCCGTCAGTAGCTATACACGCGATCGCTTGCTCCAAGAGCAAAATCTCGATCCGGCAAAAGTCTCGCTTTTACCAAACACTTTTGATGTCGACCGCTTCAATATTCAGCCAAAGCCGCAATACTTATTAGAGCGTTACAATCTGACACCGGAACAACCAGTAATTTTAACTGTTGCTAGATTAGATTGCCGCGAACGTTACAAAGGATACGACCAGATTTTGCAAGCATTGCCTGAGATTCGCCGTCAGATTCCCAACGTTCGTTATCTGATTGCTGGCAAGGGTAGCGATCGCCCTCGAATCGAACAGTTAATCGCGAAACTTGATTTAAAAGACTGCGTGACCTTAACTGGATTTATTGCCGATGCCGAACTTGGCGATCACTATAACTTGTGTGATGTTTTTGCAATGCCGAGTAAAGGCGAGGGGTTTGGGATTGTCTACCTAGAAGCTTTAGCCTGTGGCAAACCGACTCTAGGAGGAAATCGAGATGGAGCAATTGATGCCCTTTGTCATGGAGAACTAGGGGCGTTGGTCGATCCAGACGATACAAACGCGATCGCCCGAACTTTAATTCAAATTTTACAAGGCACTTATTCGCATCCAATTCTTTATCGACCTGAAGTTTTAAGACAGAAAGTTATCGATACTTTCGGATTCGAGCAATTTAAACAAACGATGAATAACTTAATTAAATTCAATTTGGGCAGTCAATGAAAGTTTTACACGTTATTCCTTCGGTCGATCCTGCTTTAGGGGGACCGACTCAAGTTGTTCTCAATCTAGTCAAAGCTTTGCGCGAACATGGAATTGATGCCGAAATCGCCACTACGAACGATAAAGGTTCGGAATTGTTAGACGTGCCGCTCAATCGGCGAATTGAGTACGAGCAAGTCCCGATTTGGTTTTTTCCGCGTTTTTCACCACCAATTAAAGAATTTATTTTTTCAGCAGCTCTAACCCGTTGGCTTTGGCAACACGCAAGAGATTACGATCTGATAGCAACTCACTATCTTTTTTCTTATGCTCCCGCTTGCGCTGCCCTAATTGCTAGGCTGCAAGGAATTCCCTACACTATGCGTACTATGGGACAGTTAACTCCTTGGGCTTTGTCTCAAAGTTGGCTAAAAAAACGGATATATTCATTTGTAATTGAGCGCCACAATCTCAATTGTGCCGCTCTTATTCATTGCACTGCTCCAGGCGAAGCCGAGGATGTCCGAAATTTTGGCATTCAAACACCTAGTTTCACTTTACCTTTAGGAGTCAATCGACCGATAGAACTGCCCGATGCTAAGCAAAAGCTATACGAAACTTACGGTATACCTACCACAACACCAGTTGTCCTGTTCCTGTCGCGGCTTCACCCCAAAAAACGCCCAGATTTGTTAATTCATGCCCTCAGCCAGCTAGTAACTCAGATTGACAACTTTCATCTTATTTTGGCAGGTTCGGGAGAGCCGCAGTATCTTAACTACTTGACTGACTTAGTATCATCCCTTGGGCTTTCCTCGCGTACATCCATCACTGGTTTCGTTATGGGTAGAGATAAAGATCTCCTCCTACAAGCCTCAGATCTTTTTGTCTTGCCGTCCTTTTCCGAAAATTTTGGGATTGCCGTAGCAGAAGCAATGTCAGTAGGGCTACCAGTCATCGTGACTCCCGACATCCAAATTTCACCAGAAATTGCCGTAGCATCGGCTGGGCTGGTTGTTGAAGGTCAAATCGAACCCTTAACAAATGCGATCGCGCAACTACTATCATCTCCAGAACTCCGGCAGCAATTGGGAGAGAACGGTCGGCTGTTGGCAAGTCAACGATATTCTTGGCAGGCGATCGCCCAAAATCTGATCTCGATTTACACAGCAGCGATCGAGCAACAACCAATACCTACAACTTTCTCAGATCCAGGGAATTTTGTCATGCTGCCATAAAAAAAGCAGCAACATGCTAATCAGAGATGTAGCGCGAATAATGCCAAGAGTAAAAACTGCCAGTTTGAATAAAAAACAGTGCTTTCTGCCCACGAAATCTCGTTTTGTCTGTTTGGCGACTTCTGTTGTGTTATTCGTACTGTTCGGTATTATTCCTTTCCGACTATCAATTGCTCTATCTCAAAGACCACTGCCCCAAGCAATTATTGCTTTAGGTGGCGATCCAATGCGCGAAACTTTTGCTGCTGACTTTGCTTTACAGCATCCACCTTTAGAAATATGGATTTCTTCTCCTTATCTCAAAGCCTTCGATCTTGCAGATCCAAGTGCCTCTGCATCGCGAATACATGTCGATTATCGCGCTGTCGATACCGTAACTAACTTTACCTCTCTAGTTGCCGATTTCAAACAACGGAATTTTCAACATGTTTACTTAATTACATCTGATTTTCATATGGCAAGAGCAAAGGCGATCGCCTTTTTTGTCTTTGGTAGCCAGGGGATTGCTGTGACTCCCATATCAGTACCATCAAACAAACCACCTGAATCTTGGTTTCATATTTACCGTGATGTTTGTCGCACCTGGCTGTGGATGATTACAGGTCGTACTGGAGCTAGTTTGACAATACTTTTCGGTTAAGACTAGATCCCCCCTAGCCCCCCTTTTTAAGGGGGGAACAAAGCCCCTGTTTAAGGAAGGAACTCTCGCCCCCTTGTTAAAGAGGTTGGGGGATCGCCAAGCTCTAGGCATCATGCATATTTGAAATTCGATCTGATGAATTGAATTATATGTATCTAGATCGTTATACTCTCGGAACTTATAATCCTGGCGCTCCTTTGTGGAAACAACTCCTGTGGTATTTTTTCGGAGAGCCTTTATTTCGCAGTCATTGGCTACCTATCTCTAAGTTAAAAGTCTGGATACTACGTAGTTTTGGTGCTACAGTTGGTCGCTCTGTGTGTATTAAACCTGGAGTGCGGGTAAAGTTTCCTTGGCGGCTAAC
>NZ_JBOFLP010000225.1:0-5548 GCF_051657925.1 Chroococcidiopsis sp. | reverse complement strand
AATTACCAACTACCAATTACCGACTCCCCTAGAAATAGCCTTTTACTTGGGGATAATCCCCGTTGCCGTCTACAGTATCAGTTGGATTCCTCACCTCATGCTCAATCCCACACCTAACTTTTGGGAAATGCAGCGCGAGATCTTGTTCTATCACCAGCGCATCGGTAGTGGTGCAGACGTGCATCCATATTGTTCTCGCTGGTACACCTGGTTATTAATGTTGCGTCCGGTTGCCTATTTTTACAAAACTACCATTTCTCTTGACGAATCAGTACCAGTCGTCGGACCACCTCTACCACAAGCGAGTGCAGAAGTCATCTACGACGTACACGCAATGGGAAATCCGATCTTGTGGTGGTTCTCCACTGTGGCAATTTTGTATGCTGTTTGGATAGTCGCTAAAAGCGCGATCGCTTCGTTGGGCTTGTCTAAGGTATTTGTAACTGGTAATTCTTCTCAGGCTCAAAATAGAATTCAAAATATTGGGATCTATTTGTACTTTGCCCTAAATTGGTTGGCTAATTTATTACCGTGGATGCGGGTGACGCGCTGCACGTTTTTGTACCACTACATGGGTGCTTCGGTGTTTGCCACACTAGCCTTGGCTTGGATCGTCGATCGATGGTTGCGCAGCTACCACAGAAACCTACGGCTGTTAGGCGTAACGGTCATATTTTTGATTCTGATTGCTTTTGTCTTCTGGATGCCGCTTTATTTAGGTCTACCGCTGTCTCCTGAAAGTTATCGCTGGCGGATGTGGTTGCCTTCTTGGGTTTAACTTTTAGCAAGTAGTGAGTCATCAGAGATCGATTATCGATCGCAATTCTGTCAACAATCGACCATTAACCATCAATTTATAACCATCATCGCTTGGAGAACAAAGCCCGATACACGGGTTCCCCGCGCGACAGGGTAGACTTCTCTCTTTCTGTCGCCACGGGTAAAGGATTTTCTGGCAACCATTCTCGATTTTGGATCTGAAATGCAGTATGGGCAAGAAAGCGATCGCGCATTTCTACTGCGATCGCTTCAACATCTGATTGTAAAAATACGATTCCCCCAGGAATGAGATATTTGGCGATTTCTTCTACCAACTCCGGTTGTACGACTCGCCGTTTAGCATGGCGATTTTTAAACCAAGGATCGGGAAACTGAATCGTGACGCGCTGCAATACTCCTTCTGGTAAAGAACTGAGAATAGGTAACAGCGAATTATTCACATTACAAAATAGGTAATGCAAATTGGTCAATCCCAATTCATCCCGCCATTTATTTGCCTCTTCTACTAACGGTTCCCGAATTTCCAGTCCGAGAAAATTCCAACTAGACTCTAGCTGCGCCATCTCTAACACAAAACGTCCTTTACCGCAACCAATATCCAGGTGCAGAGGCTGGCTGTGCAAAGCAAATACTTTATCCCACTCTGGCGGACTGACCGGAGTTTGATACTTGTTGGCTAACGGATTAACGTGCTGACGAACGCGAATAACCACGAAATTAGGGAGTCGGGAGTCGGGAAAGAACAAGGAGACAAGGGAGACGAGGAAGACAAGGAAGACAAGGAAGACAAGGGGAACAAGGGAGAAATAATCCAAAATTCTCCTCGCTCCTCACTCCTCACTCCTCGCTCCTAACCCCTACCCCTTACCCCTACATATAGCAAAAACAGAGGTATACCCGTGCAGAAAGGTACCATTGCCCACAGGACCGATTTCACCGTTGCAGAAAAAGCCACCCAAGGGCAGACCTGGTAAGTATTGACGGAATAATTGGGAATCGAAATTAGCTTTACCATAAAGTCCTTCACCTCTGCCCAAGCAGGAGAACATCAGCGCTCCAGCCGCAGCAGGAGAAGATTGAGTTTGAATTTGATAGCGTTGCAACAAATATTCTAAATCTTCAGATGAGGTATTGGCATCGCGTAGATGGAACTGAATGCGCTGTCCTGGACGAATGCGATCGCCAATCGCAATTGCGCCAAACTTCGGGTCTACTCCTAGTAAGTTACGGATGAGAAAGTCTCCCTGTTCTAAATCTTGCTTGAATTCGTCCCGCGCTACACCAATAAATAAAGAATTTTGTGCTAACTCGCGATCGTCTTCGCTCAAACCTTCCAATATATCTCGCAGGACTGTCAAGGGGGGTTGAGCTTCTAGTTCTAAGACAATATTGCGATCGCAAGCACCGATCTGATAAGGTTTGCCAATCGGACGACAACCTTGCGCCACAATAGTTTCCAACACGACATTTCCGCTTAAAGCGACACCGACTGCCCCTTCGCGGTAGACTTTATCGTTGAAAAACAAATTGATTCGTCCACCCATCTGATTGCTGCTAGCAAGTCCGCCAACAGTCACCGAACCAGGATAAGCAAAGTCTAATCCAGCCAGTAAATCGTTGATTTGAGATGAAAAAGGCTCGGCGAGCAAAATGAATTGCGGTGTAGGAGATGCAGAAACGCCCAAAAGCTCTTCCCAGGTATTGGGAGGGCTATCTAAGTCAGGTAGTTCCTCTGAAACGATATGAAACGGCGTGACTTGCACGCCAGGAAGATGTGCTAGCGTCAAGCTCAGGGCTGGTAAATCTTCTATTTCTTGGGTTTGTTTTTGCCCATTCATACCAATAATTCCACCACCGCTACAGCCAATTAGCACTGGGATGGATATGCGTTCTTTCAGCAAAGGCAGCAGGCGAGAATATTCGCTGGTAAAAGCCGACGAAATAAAGACTATACCTAGATCTATTGGTGCTTGTAAAGCAGAAGTTGCCACTTCCACAACTTCCGCCACCGCAGCCTCTAAAGAAGGGCGAGTTGATAGGGCGTTTGCCCACTGCATTTTATCTGCCATGAGTTCTACCATCCCTTCTCGATCTAGATTTATGCATCATTTCATCTAATAATTATGGCAATCGATCTTCCTTACAAGCATCTTACTTCAGTTATCAGTTGTCAGTGGCTAGTAAATGGGTGTGGGGTGTGGGGTGTAGGGTGTGGGGTGTAGGGTGTGGGGTGTGGGGTGTGGGGTGTGGGGTGTGGGGAGAATTCGGAATACCCCTTCGCTTAAGCAAGCTACGGAATTCGGAATTAAATTCTCCCTCTGCTCCCTGCTCGTGCGCTCCCTACTCCTCTACCTACTTGTTTCCGTAAGGACGCGGATAGGGTTTAAGGAGGTTTTTTGCCTGGTAGATGTGAAAAGTATCTATAATTGCTCCGCCGCGCTTAATGGGTACAGTGCCAATCTTTTCAATCGATTGGAAGTAGAGATTGTAGCGATCGAGAAATTTTTGTTCTTGGACGAAAAGATTGTTAGTTACGTACAAAGCATCTTTACCAATCCATTCGTCAGGTTTTGACCAAAATGCAAAACCCCTCAAATCGCGATCGAAGGTTGTTATCGGTGTTGACGCGAGAGGAGCCAAAGCCATCCCTATTTGTCCGGCGAGATAATAACGATTGGTAAACACAAAGCTGGAATTTTGTAAAGCAGAGCGCAGAACTGACGACGTAGCAAATCCCTGTCTCAACTGCTGAACGTCGAATATTTGGATCGAAGGATCGTCCTCTGGAGGTACAAACCCGCCAAATAAGGCATACTGACTTGGTTTTTGTAGGGTTCCAGTTGTTACGTGCAGTAATGCAAAAAGCAAGAGGCTGCTAAGTGTAATCCCCGTTCCCCACAGCCAGCGACGTACCCAGCGAGGATGGGCGATTATTTTCCAGGCTGTTGCTGCTTGCCCTAACAACAAAGTCGCTCCCCAAAATCCAGGTGTAGCCCAAGTTGGTAAGATTTGTTTGTATCCTCCTAACCAAGTAAAACCTAAGATTAGAGGTAAAGAAACCCAGAGAATTAAGATTTCGCGATCGCTACCAGTCACTATTCCCCGTTCCCCGTTCCCCGTTCCCTTAAACTTCGATCGAGGTAACTTTGCCGACATATTTCTAAAAAATGTCTTTAAGCTGACCCACCACAAAGGAAGCCCTAGTGTGGGAAATAAATAGCCAATTCCAGATAAGAAAGTTACGAATAAATCTAAGAAATTGTATCCTCCAGAAGGAATTCCCCGCCGTGATTGAAAGCGGAAAGACACCCATTCATGCTGGCTATTCCAAATTAATATGGGAGAAATTGCTAAGCAAAATAATCCTAGTCCGAGCAAAGTCCAAGGAGAATATAAGGCAGAACGATAACGAGAACGAGTTAGACAAAAGCCAATTAGTCCCACTCCTAAAATAAACCCGTGATATTTTCCCAAGCAAGCTAAACCAACTAGTAAGCTCAGAATTGCTAAGCGATAGCTGGGTTGGTATTTTTTGTGGGGATCTTTTTCTTGTTTGTTAGGAAAAAATTCCCAGCTAGCACAGTATAGACTAGCCGTCCAAAAAAAGATTAAAGGACTATCAGGCAAAGTTAAAACACCGAAACCAATTTGAAAAATTGGAACGAGGGAGGCGATCGCGAGGGCAAATATTCCAGCTGAAGGCGAAAATATTTTCGCACCAGTTAAATACAGTAAAAATAGAGAACCTGTATGTAAAATTAACGTTCCTAACCGAATAGTAAACTGAGAAACTTCCCCTGTTAACCAGCAACCAAAACCCGTAATAAGAGCCACTAAAGGCGGATGATCGAAATAGCTTAAATCTAAATTTAACGTGTAGAGAAAGTAATAAGCTTCGTCAAAACCAGGATAAAGCAAAATCGCAATGATTATCCTAAATATCAGTCCTCCAATTAATAAAGTGGCTACTTTTTGGTCATTTGTCATTTGTTATTTGTCATTTGTTATTTGTCGGCGACCAATTACCAATTACCAATTACCTAACTCGAAGCAGTTGATAAATTCCAGCCTGACTAATTGGTTCGGATTGCTGGGGTGTCAAACCCGTTTTCGATAAAGCTTTAGTGGGGGCAATTAATAACACTGACTTAGTATCCGACTGTCGATCGCTCAGAATTTGCCGAATCTTGCGCGAAGTCCGGGACGGTCGCAGGACGTATGTAACGGGGTGTTGGGTATAAAATACTAAACTGGGTTTGGGAAATCCCTTAGACAGCATAACTAATTCTTCCCCAGGCTGGCGAACTTGGGTAACAGCTTGGGCTAATTGACGTAGGGGAAGTTGTCGTTCGAGATCGACTAAATGAGAGAAGGGGAATGCTACGACAATCAAAAAAGCAACAAATCCAATTAAGTTAACTCCCCAGAGGCGATGATGCTGGCGTTTGAGTACCAAAATTAAACAGGCGATCGCGCTGCTTAACCAAATCGCCGCCCCCATAATTGGTAGAGTTGCCTGTTGTATGCGTGCGCCAATATTAGGCATAGAAGGATCGTCTTCTAGCCAGTTAGGGCTGTAATAGCTGGCAAATGCGAGAACAATCAAGAAAATTAGATTAGCAACGCAACTAAGTTTAAAACCCCACCCAGGACGGCGGAAACTTTGCGTTTGAGCAATGCGATCGCTCCACCATAGAGCCACAATAATGCTAGCCGCAGGCATTAATGGCAAGGTATAGCTGAAATATTTCGTTGCCGCAATGGTAAA
>NZ_JBOFLP010000224.1:0-20926 GCF_051657925.1 Chroococcidiopsis sp. | reverse complement strand
CTCAGCTCCCTGCTCCCTCAGCTCCCTGCTCCCTGCTCCCTGCTCCCTGCTCCCTTACCATGAAAATTCTGCTTGTAGAAGATGATGAAACTATAGTTCAACTGCTCCAGCCAACGCTTGCCAGTCAACGTTATTTGGTGGAGCTAGCGACTGATGGTCAAGCAGGATGGGAACTGGTAGACAGTTTCGAGTACGATCTGATTTTATTGGATGTGATGCTGCCTAAGCTAGATGGAATTAATTTTTGTAAAAAGCTACGGGCAAAAGGCGATCGCACTCCGGTTTTGTTACTGACAGCTCAAGATTCCAGTACTGACAAAGTTAGGGGATTAGATGCTGGTGCGGATGACTACGCGCTCAAACCGTTTGACATAGAGGAACTATTAGCTCGCATTCGCGCTTTATTACGGCGTAGCAGTGTCACACCATCTCCGGTGCTAGAGTGGGGTTTCTTACGGCTCGATCCTAGTAGCTGCGAAGTCACCTATGACGGTAAACTCTTGCATCTGACGGCAAAAGAGTACGGCATTTTAGAATTACTACTACGTAACACCCATCGCATCTTTAGCCAAAGTGCGCTACTCGATCGCGTGTGGTCGTTTGACGAACCCCCTACGGAGAATACTGTTAGAGCGCATATCAAAAGTTTAAGACAGAAAATTAAAAAAGCCGGAGCGCCAGACCCGATTGAGACAGTTTATGGATTGGGATATCGGTTGAAGGCGGAAGAGCAGGGAGCAGGGAGCAGGGGAGCAGGGGAGCAGGGGAGCAACTACCAATTACCAACTAGCCAATCCCAAATTCCAGCAGAACTAATCCCATTGTGGGAAAGACACAGAGAGAAGTATATTGAGCGAATTGGAGTTATAGAACAGGCGATCGCATCTGCCAAGCAAGAGTGTCTCGATCCTCAGCTACAACACCAAGCAGCGAAAGAAGCGCATACTTTAATTGGCTCTCTCGGTAGTTTTGGTTTAATCGCCGCCTCTCAATTGTGTCGCCAAATTGAACGAGAATTATCTGATGAAACTCAATTCACTCAAGAGCGTATAGAGCATCTCTCAGAACCGATCGTCGCATTACGGCAAACGTTGAATGCAGTAGAAGATTTAAAAGTCAAAAGTCAAAAGTCAGAAATCAAAAACCAGGAGTCAGGAGTCAGGAGTCAGAAGTCAGAAGTCAAAAGTCAACATTCCCCACCGAACGCCAACTACCAACTACCAACTACCAGCTACCAACTACCAACTACCAAATTACTAATCGTAGACAGCGATCGCCAAATGACGCAAGCTGTAACAACAGAGGCTACAACCGCAGGAATGGAGGTAGTTGTGGCACGAGATTTGTCTCAGGCACGCTCGGCAATCGCCTGTACTAAACCTGATGCAGTACTGCTCGACCTCTACTTTTGCCAAAATCGAGTGCATGGTTTGCAGTTTTTGTCAACTCTAGCAAACGCACAGCCACCGATACCTACGATTGTCCTGACTGCGCCACAGAGTTTTGCCGATCGCGTGGAAGCAGCTCGGTTAGGGGCGCGGAGTTTTTTGCAAAAGCCAGTACCACCAGCTCAAGCGATCGCGGCGATCGCGCAAGTGTTGCAAGCATCAACAACTCCAGAAGCAAAGTTAATGCTTGTGGATGACGATCCGCAACTACTCGAAAGATTGCAGATATTACTGGAACCCTGGGGATTTAGACTGACCTTGCTTGCCGACCCTCAGCAATTTTGGCATTATTTGGAAAACTTTCGCCCCGATCTGCTGATTTTAGATATAGAGATGCCACAATTGAGCGGTATCGACCTCTGCCAAGTGGTACGCAACGATCCCCAGTGGAGCGAACTACCAATTATATTTCTATCCGCTCGTACTGATGCTGAGATAATTCATCGAGTTTTTACCCTCGGTGCTGATGATTACGTAAACAAGCCAGTTATCGGACCCGAACTGGTAGCAAGGATTCTCAATCGTTTAGAACGCAGTCAAATTCGTCACCAAATGTTGCAGCTTCAGAATGCAAAATTAATGACAGGCGAGTAGGGAGCAGTGACCAGTAACCAGCGATCGGTGACCAGGAACCGCGCACCATTGATAACTGATAACTGACTGATGACTAATGACAAAATTCAAAATGGAATTGCCAGTCGATTGAGTTTAGCGCTGTTATATTTGCTAACTCTATTGTGTTTAGGCTGGGTTTCTTTCTACTCCTTAACAGAGTGGAGGGTAACGGTCGATCGCCAAGTCAATCTGCAAATGGAAGTAGCAGCATCGACTACACCAGCAACTGCACCAGAGATCGTTGCCCAACAACAATTGTTGCAGCAGACGGCGAGGGAAGCTAAAAAACGGGCTGACAATGCGATCGCCGTGTCTCTAGTTAGTTTCAGTTTCAGCGCGATCGGATTTTTATTAGTCTATTACCTGATCAATTTACAACTACAGCGAGAACTTGCCGAACGCCAGCGTGCGGAAGAGGCTCTACGTCAAGCTGAAACTAAGTATCGTAGTATTTTTGAAAATGCGATCGAGGGAATCTTCCAAACAACACCAGATGGGCGATATTTGACGGCAAATCCCATGCTGGCAAAGATTTACGGTTATTCCTCTCCCGCCGAACTGATGGCGAATATTTCTGACTTGGGGCAACAACTTTACGTCAATCCCAACCGCCGAACTGAGTTCATTCGCCTACTACAACAGCACGACACCGTAGCGGGGTTTGAGTCTCAAGTCTATCGTCGAGATGGTCAAGCGATTTGGATTGCAGAGCAGGCAAGAATTGTCAGAGATGATAACGGTAAGCCGCTTTACTATGAAGGTATTGTCGAAGATATTACCGAGCGCAAACACGCAGAAGAAGAACGGGCAAAGCTGATTGCTATCCTCGAAGCAACTTTAGATTTTGTCGCTACTGCCGATCTAGACGAACGAGTAAACTATTTAAATAGCTCTGCTTGTAAAGTTTTTGGTTTCGATCGCGATCGCGATCTCGCGGGTTTGCATCTGAGCAATCTCCATCCTGCTTGGGCTTACGACCTCTTGCACCGTGAAGCAATTCCCACGGCAATTCAAAATGGTGTTTGGGTTGGTGAAACAGCGATTCTGAGTCATGATGGACGCGAAATTCCAGTTTCTCAACTCTTGATCGCGCATAAATCATCGCAGGGAAAGGTGAAGCTACTCTCTACCATCGCCCGCGATATCACTCAGCGCTTGCAAATTGAAGCCTCGCTGCGAGAAGCAGAACGACGTTGGCGGAGTTTGTTAGAAAATGTCCGTTTGGTAGTAGTAGGACTCGATCGCCAGGGAGTTGTCGAGTATGTCAATCCATTCTTTCTTGAATTGGTAGAATATACCTCAGAGGAGGTTTTGGGCAAGAATTGGTATGAAGTGTTCTTACCACCTCATCAGCGTCAGCGCGTGCAGGAGCATTTTCTGCAACTACAGCAACAAGGCTTGCATAACTACTATCAAAATTCGATTTTGACTAAATCTGGGCAAGAAAGGTTAATTGCTTGGAATAACACGATCTTGCGCGATTTACAGGATGAGGCGATCGCAACTCTCAGTATTGGGGAAGATATTACGGAACGTTACGCGATCGAACGCATGAAAGATGAGTTTGTTTCTGTTGTCAGTCACGAACTTCGCACGCCTTTAACGTCAATTCACGGAGCGCTAAATTTATTATCTAGCGGTCTAATTGACGCTCATAGCGATCGCGGACGGCGCGTGATCGATATTGCTTCTGAGGGAGCCGATCGCTTGGTGCGACTGGTGAACGATATTCTGGAGTTGGAACGCTTGGAATCGGGAAAAATTAGTTTATTGCAGCGATCGTGCAACGCGGCTGATTTATTAGAAAAAGCAACGGATTTGATGCAGGTGATGGCAAATCGTGCCAAAGTTACTCTATCTGTTTATTCTCAAGATATTCAACTCAACGTCGATGGCGATCGCATTATTCAAGTCTTAACTAATCTCCTCGGTAATGCAATTAAATTTTCTCCAGAAGGCTCCACAGTTGAGTTAAGTGTTGAAGCGATCGAAGGTGGTGAGAATTCGGAGTTCGGAATTTTGAATTCAGAGTTAAATTCTGCCTCAGCTTCCCTATCAACAAATATTCTCTTCACAGTTAAAGATCGGGGGCGTGGTATCCCAGAGGACAAGATTGAAAGTATTTTCGAGCGTTTTCATCAAGTTGATGCCTCCGATTCCCGAAAAAAAGGTGGCACGGGACTCGGGTTAGCAATCTGCCGTAGCATTATACAGCAGCATGGTGGACGAATTTGGGCAGAGAGCGTGTTAGGTGGAGGAAGTCGTTTTTATTTCACGCTACCAAGTATGTAAGGTGGGCAATGCCCACCTTACTATTGTTCCCCCCTTTATAAGGGGGATCAGGGGGGATCTCCAAGAACTTTCTTGGCATCACCGACGAAAAGTATTGGGGTGGGCAATGCCCCTACTAGACTAGGCTTTTTAACTAGATCGAAGCACTGGCAAAGGAATTTTCTCCACCAGCGAGACTAGCAAAAAAGTCTTGATAATTACCGGACAAGGAACTGCTATCACCAGTGACAGGGGCAGCTCCACCAATATCAAAGGTGAATAATGGCTCTGTTTCTCCGTTGACTACAAGACTGAGTTGACCACCAAATAAACCGTCAGTGGCGGGTTCAAAATTGAATTGAAAATTGCTATCGCTGTTACCTTCATTGACGTTAGTTAGGGAGTCATTGCTTAAATTAGCAAAAACATCCTGTACCCCAGTTCCAATCAGGTCTGCTTGTGCCTCAATGCTTGCTGCAACATCATCTGGGAGTTCGGGTGAATTCCCTTCTGTTGTATTCGCATTGGCAAGAATTTCATCCAGCGCTTCTGCAAACCCCGTACCAGCAGACGAGCGAAATTCATTAATAGTATTCTGGGCAAATTGTGGGAGTTCAAACTCCATGATTTATCTCCTATTTTTTGGACAAATTGGCAACACAACCTAAGCGCGATCGCATTGCCAAGCCTGAAGTTGTTTGCCGAAGATGTGCTGAAAATGTGCTACGGCAAAGCTTTAGCCCAAGCCCTCGAACGTATAGTTTGGGTTGTTATAATCTGGAAGGTTCGTAGCAGTATCTATGGTTTCTTGAGTCGCGCCCCCAGAACCAAATAAACTGCTCACGCCCGTGTTAATATCAAAGCCGATCGCTTGGCTGGGCTGGCTGCTACCAAGTGAAACCAGTTCGCTGTCACTACTAAGAGGGAATGCCCAGTCTTCATTACCGATCGCGCTACCATCACTGCCGATCTCAAGTCGATTTCCTAGAAGATTGCTGTCACTAACATCGGCAGTGTTACCGCTACCAAGGATGTTGTTATTGCTGCCTTCGGGCATATTGGCATTGCCAAGAACGGTATTGCTTTCACCTAATTGCCAGTTGCCATTACCGTTGGTTTGGTTGTCAGTACCAAAATTCCAGTTACCGTTACCAGTACTTGTATTGTTATCGGCATAATTCCAGTTGCCATTACCATTGGTTTGACTGTCACTGCTGAAATTCCAGTTGCCATTACCATCGGTTGTGTTGTTACTTCCAAGGTTCCAGTTCCCATTGCCGCTACCAGTGTTACCAGTAGAATCTGACTCGGACTCTAAGTTATTGACATCTAAGATAAAGTTGTCACTGTCAAAGGGTACGGGGTGGTCGGTTTCAATTTCTGGTAAGGAGGGAAGAGTATCGCCAAACGGCAAATTATCGGGGAGATTGCTAGCTTGGGGGTTGTTTTCAGCATTGCCACCAGCAAAGGGATTATTATTATCTGATTCCGAACCATCTCCACTAGAAAAGGGATTATCACTGCTACCAGAGAGGTTACTACTTTCATCTAAGGTGTTGCCTTCACTGGATTGTAACTGACCATCTTGAAATGCCCAGTTACCATTACCTGTAAAGTTGTTAGAGCTAGTTTCCGGTTGCGATGTGGTTTGATTATCTGAAGTTGCCATTAAAAAACCTCCGACTGTTTATACCAATTGCTCAATTCACTCGAACATCAAGCAGATTAATTAAAGCCCTGCTTCAAAAAATGTTCGTCTTAAATCAATTTGCAAACGGATATCATCAATTCATTCAAAACATTGGCTTCCTAAAGACCAAGAAAATACTGCATCAGTTATTAGTTGCCAGTGAGGATATACTCGCGTCAAAATTGATGCGATGATACATTAAAATGCAATATTCGTTTGTAATTTAAATGATTTGCAAAACGACTCTATTAGATTTTTTTACGCTACCTTCTTGAAGAAGAGCGATCTTCAAAGCTTGCTTTTAAACTTAAACTTTTTGTTGCAAGAACTTAGCGAATACATTTGGCAAAATATCAATCTCATAATACTTTAAAGCCGCACTCTAGTAGTAGGCAGATGCCCATTATTCAGAGAGCAAATTCAGCAAGACAACCTAGTGGATATCAAGCGTATGTCTGTTAGTCTATAAAATTTATAAAGCGCGTGAAATGAGTAAAGTTTGGATTGAGTTGTTAATTTTTTCGATTTGAGAAGTTACTTCAAATTAGCTTAATTGATGAGATTGAGTAGTGCTTTGAGGCGATCTACTCTTGATTTAGCAAGCCATTATTTGCTACTTTTGTCAACAAACTTTTGGTGATTTCTTCCCATTCGCGATCGAGATCGACACGAGCGGGCGATCGCCCACTGCGCCTATACCAATAATGAGCGTTATTCAAGTCACCTTCTTGACGGTGTAAATAAGCGTGAACCCAAGCACTATCAGCGTCAGCTTCATCTTGGATCAGTACGTGCGCTCGTTCCCAATCTCCTTGCTTAGCGTACCAAAGTGCTTGCAAAGGTAAAGGTAGATCTGGGCAATTTTTTTCTGCTAAGAATTGAGCCAAGCGAGCGGAACTCATAATCAGTTATCAGGGAGCAGGGAGCAGGGAGCAGGGAACGCACAAGCAGTTAATTCCGACTTACGACTTACGACTTACAACTTCGACTAGCCTATCAAACTGCTGGGCGAGTAATTCTCCAGCTGCAGTACTATCTACAGGTTGAGAGAAAAAATATCCTTGCCCAAATTTACATTTGAGTCCTCGCAGACGGGCAAGCTGTTCTAAAGTTTCTATTCCTTCAGCCACGACTTCCATGTCTAGGGCGCGGGCAAGCATGATTGTAGCGCGAACGATCTCCCAACTCTGATAGCATTTACCAATTCGGCAAACAAAGGAACGGTCTAGCTTGAGGATATTTATCGGAAACCGTTGTAAGTAACTTAAGGAAGAATAACCCGTGCCGAAGTCATCTAGGGCTAGCGAGACTCCCAAAGCGTTGAGTTCTTCCATTAAAGCCGCGATCGCTTCAGGGTGTTCCATCAATACGCTTTCAGTCAGTTCTAGTTGCAAACTCTTAGCGTCGAGTCCAGTGGCTTGTAATATTTGAATAATCTGTTTTCCTACTTGCGGTTGAGTAAACTGCGGTGCAGAAAAGTTGACACTCATTTTGAACGGCACGTTCAAGGCAAATTGTGCTTGCCAAAGTTGCATTTGCTGGCAAGCTTGCTGCAATACCCACCAGCCAATTGGGACAATTAACCCTGTCTCTTCGGCAATTGGAATAAATTCTGCTGGAGAGATTGCACCCCTTTGCGGATGCTGCCAGCGTACGAGTGCCTCGAAACCAACAATTTTTTGGTTGACTAGCGAAACTATCGGTTGATAGTGCAAATGCAATTCCTGGTTGTCAATTGCCCGTCGCAAGTCAGTTTCTAATTGAAATAGTGCTACGACGCGATCGCGCATGGAGGTATCGAAAACTTCATACCGTGCTTTCCCGCCAGCTTTGGCGCGGTACATAGCAGTATCGGCATCGCGCAATAAATCTTCTGGTTGACGATATTCTCTTGTATTTGCGATCGCGCCAATGCTTGTGGTGGCAAAAATCTCGTTACCATCTAATCGAAAAGGTAACTTAAGTGCCAGTTGTATCCGTTTGATCATCTCGGTGGGATCGCTACAATTCTCTAGCACCATTGCAAACTCATCGCCGCCTAGACGAGCCAGAGTATCTCCCGTGCGGATCTGCGCTCTTAGTCTTTGAGCGATCCCAATCAACAAACGATCGCCGAGCATATGTCCTAAACTATCATTGATTGCCTTGAAGCGATCGAGGTCTAAAAACAAAACAGCAAAACTATAGTCTGCTTGCTGTTGTTGCAACCTCAGTGCTTGCTCCAACCGCATCATAAATAGGGCGCGATTTGCTAGACCCGTGAGGGAATCGTGAAAGGCTTCGTGTTGTAATTGTTGCTCTATTTGTTTGCGCTTAGTAATGTCGTGGACGATGATACAAAAAACATCTTTGCCGTTGCGAGTAATTAAGTTCGCGTTAATTTCAACATCAACTCGTATTCCATCCTGACGGCGATATTGTTGTTCGCCTGTAAAGTAACGCTCTACCTGCAAGGCTAAGATAAAGCGCTCTATAACTGCTTGATTTTCGGCAACTAAATCGAATAGTGTCAACTGGAGTAGTTGACCGGACTGATAGCCGAGGAAATTTTCAAATGTAGCGTTGGCTTCAATAATTTGTTTGGTACTGGCATTGACTAAAAAAATACTTTGAGAAGCCTTGGCAACTAAATGACGGTATTCTTCACTTTCTTGCCATTTACGCTCGGAGGCTACCAATTTTTCTATAAGTTGAAAAATAATCGTAGCAAAAATTATTGCTACGATCGCTAGTAAAATTGTTAAATAATACCAACTTGTCCGACCTTGATGATATATTTCTCTGGCAATAGCAACGCGCAAAATTGCCGCAGGTTTACCGTAAATATCTGGTAGCAAAGCGTAACCAGCAATTGTATTTTTGCCGAGCGGACGCACGAGAATTTTGTTAGTTGGTGATAATAAATTTCGCATTGCCTGAAAATCAGCAGGCAGATCGGCGCGATCTATTGCACGCACGGAAAGCGGCAGGCGGGTAGACTTGGATAAAGTGGCGATCGTTCCAGCATTGAGATAACGCCCAAAAATGAGCGAACCGCGAATCGGTCCTTTATCTTCACTAGACAAAATTGGTTGCGCTCCGACTAAAATTAATCCTTCTGGTAGATTGACAATACCTACCGTGCCACTTTCTATAGTCGTGTGGTGCACCAATGGAGAATGAGGGACTAAATGAGGTTTTATTGCTGGAGAAATTGACTTGTATTTCTGAGTATTTAAGTCAAAACCAGTTCCGTAAACTATTTTGCCTGAAGGCTGAACGTAGAGAACTAAATTGAGTTTGAGTGCCAGCAATCCTGCTGGATAGAGATTAGAGTCGATGTAATCTTGGTTCCGATCTAGGACAAAATTATAAGTATCGTTCCACCTTGCCCAATCATCAATGTGAATGCTCAAGTCTTTTTTGGATTGAGTAAAAGCACTTAAAACTCCTTCTACTGCTTGGCGAGTATGTCGTTCTTCTGCCTGTTGCAAATTATTGAACAAAATAACTGATGCTGTCGCATACAATACTCCAATTAGACTGGTGAATGCTACACCGATAGGGAATAATGTCTTTTTGGATTTCATGCGATCGCGTTACTTAGTAGAAATATCTCGTTTGGGTTAAGTAAAAATTGATTTAACTGCTACAAATACTACAATCATAAGCCTATCTAGATCTAGCTATCAAGCGTAAAATTGCGAAGTTCATAGTTAATTTACTTGTCTTTTTACGTATGTTTACTGAAAGATATGTTGCGCAAAGATGCAAAAAATTGCTAGCGGCTTTGCACGAAAACTTTTCCAAGGCAGTGCGAACCCTGCCACGGAAGTGCTTTAATTTGGGCGCGGTCTCAATTGGGCGAGCCGCGCTATTTTACGATTGCATCTAGAATATTCTCTGTTCCAAAGCGTACCACATCAGTACAGGGTAAACCAGTCTCGGCTTGAGTTTGTTCGATCGCCTGTCGTGCCGTGGCAAGATCGAGATGAAATGTGTTGAGCGCGATCGCGGCGACTGGGACATCGGCAAATGCTCCTGCTGCTTTAGCTACCATTTCGTATAGTTGTACTACGTCTGTTAAAGCTGGAATCGGGACGTGGGGATGGTTGCGGATGTGAGTTTGTCCGGCGCGATGGACTAACACTAGATGCGTCGGTTGCGTCCCCCGAATCAGGGGTAAGGTTGCGGTCGAGCCTGGATGCAGTAACGATCCCTGCCCTTCTACAAAGACAATATCGCGATCGCTACCGTGTTGCACGACCATTTGTTCTACTGCCCCTGCTGCAAAGTCAACTCGGATTGCATCTAGGGGAATACCATCGCCAGCAATCATCAGCCCTGCTTGTCCGGTCGCGATAAACTTAGAACGCAAGCCCCGTTGTTGACAGGCACGATCCAGTTCCAAACAAGCAGACATTTTACCTACACCCATATCCGTACCCACAGCCAACACTCGCCGACAAGCTAGCGTTTGCGCTTGTCCGCTGGCGATGGGTAAGTTAGGCGGTTCTTGTCTGACATCCCAAATCCACTGTCCCGATCGCAAACTATCGCGCAACTCGGGGATTGTTGCTAAGGGTGTGTGCAATCCGTTAGCAATTGATAAACCTGCAAATACAGCTTGCTTGACTTCCTGCTGCCACTCTAGCGGTAAAATGCCTCCAGAAGGAGCAATGCCAATGGCTAATATGTCTGGATTGTAAGCTAATGCTTCCTCAACGGAACCGACAATTGGGATGTCGCGGTTGATGCCAGAGACTACAGGTAAAGACTCTCCGGCACATTGGCGATCGATAACGGCGATAATTTGGGCATGACTGTAGCGTAACAAGGCAAGTCCTGTTTTACCTTGACTGCCCTTAATGCCGTCGTGTAAGAGAATGGCTACCCTACTTTCAGCCTGCAACCGCACTGCGTTCTACCCCCAATCCTGGTTTGCAATTTGGCAACAACCGCCCCGATCGGATTATTGCACCTACAAAGGGTTCTGCGGTTAAATTCAAATGACTATCTAAATCGAGATAGTCGGCTAGGGGTGCGAGGTGAGCGGCGGCTGTATTCGAGAGGGAACTGTCAGAATAGCAACCAAACATTACCTGTAATCCTAATGTCTTTGCCACTTGTACCATCCGCATTGCTTCTGACAAACCACCAGCTTTCATCAGTTTGATATTGATTCCGCGCGCGCAGTTGGATAACTGAGGAATATCGCGACTTGTCATACAGCTTTCATCGACAAAAATCGGTAGAGGCGATCGCTGTTTTAATTGGGGTAAGTGTTTCTCTTCTCCCCGCGCTAGCGGTTGTTCTACATATTTAACATCATAGTCGGCTAACCACCGACACATGGCGATCGCGTCATCTAAATTCCAGCCGCCGTTGGCATCGACAAATAACTCTAAAGTCGGAACTTCATCGCGGATTGCTGCTAACATTTCCCGATCCGCCTCAATTCCGGCTGGATTGCCCAACTTGACTTTGAAAATCTTGACTTCGACAAATTGCAACCAGTCTCTTACCCTTGCTACGGCTGCTTCTGGGGTATTAATCCCAATTGTGACCGAAGTTGGCACGATGCGATCGCAGTCTAACCCCCACAACTGCCACAGGGGTAATCCCGCCTTTTTCCCAATCCAATCGTGCAGCGCCATATCGATTGCAGCTTGGGCAGAGGAAGGCATTGTTTGTAATATCGAACGAATTCGCTGCCGTTCCCAAGGATTCATACTTTGTAACTGCGGTGCAATTGTTTGGATTGCCTCCAACAGCATTTCGGTAGATTGCGGACGATCTCCGAGAGAAAATGGCGATGCTTCGCCCCAGCCTTCAATTCCATCCTGCGCGACTTTCACCCACACATTTGTCGTTTGGGCTGTCGTTCCGCGACTAATTGTCAGAGGAAAACGCTTGCGGACGGTGAAAAGTTCGGCGCTGACGTGCATATGGGCGATCGCGTACTGAAATTAACTCGCACTCATGCAGTGTAGCGTTAAATCAGGGAGCAGGGAGCAGGGAGCAGGGAGCAGGGGCGATTAGAAATCGCCCCTACACAGACAAAACCCGCAAGGCAAGGGTTTGAAAGACCTATTTTGCTATTAGTCCGCGCAGGTGGACTTGGTTTTTATAGTTGCGATTTCTAATCGCCCCCTTTTTAAACTTTTACCTTTTGTGTTGGTGGTAACACGACTTTTTTAGCCAATCCTAAAGCTTGTAAAGCCTGAATTGCCCACCATGTCATATCGATTTCCCACCACCGCCGTCCGGCTGGTGCTACATTAGGCTGAGCGTGGTGGTTGTTGTGCCAACCTTCCCCATAAGTCAAAAGTGCTGCCCACCAAAGATTGCGAGAATTGTCATCTACCTCAAAATGACGATAACCATATAAATGAGTCGCCGAGTTAATCAGCCAAGTGCTGTGCCAGAGTAATACGGCGCGGAGAAAGACACCATAGATGACAAAAGACCAGCCGCCGAGAAGGTATAGCAACACCGCCAATGGAATTTGCAACAATAAGAAATAGCGATCTAACCAACGATAATACGGATCGCGATCGAGATCGGGGGCAAACTTTCGGTAATTATCGTAGATATAGAACTCCGATCGCGGGTACAGAATCCACAGCATGTGACTCCACCAAAAACCCCGCTTAGAAGAGTAAGGATCTTTGTCCACGTCCTCTGTATGAGCGTGATGTTGTCGATGTCCCGCTACCCAAAAGACGGGTCCTCCTTGCATGGCAAGCGCCCCGATGAAGGCGATCGCATATTCCAGCCACTTCGGTGTTATTTGCAAACTGCGGTGACTTAAGAGCCTATGATAGCCTAAACAAATCCCAATGCTGCCAAATAGCCAGTGAAGAAATATCGTCACTCCCAAAGCCGACCAAGAAAAACACCAGGGAGCGAGCATTGCTATAACATGAAACGTGCTGAAAAACAACACATTGATCCAGCTGAGAGCAAGCGGCTGTTTACCCTCTGCAACTGAGCCTATAGTCATAATCTCTACTTTCAGTACTCAGCACTTAACAAACCTTTTGTCAGGAAATGCAAGTGCTACTTACAACCCCAGCTTAACAACGCAAAAATAGAATTGCAAGTACTGCTTGCACGATTTAATAAATTTCTATCTTATGGCTACTCAACTAACTTCTACTCGACAGCGATTGATTGATGCGGCTTTGCAGTTGTTCTCAATTCAGGGAATCACTGAGACGACAACGCGGCAGATTGCCGAACTAGCGCAGGTGAACGAAGTCACCCTGTTTCGGCATTTTGGCAACAAGCAAGGGTTGTTGCTAGCAGCAATCTCAGAATCAGCAGTATTTAAAGATTTTGGCGAATCTCTGCGTGAGAAAGCGAGTCAAACAAGTAGCTTGCATCAGGCACTCAAAGACTATGCTAGCGATCGCTTGCAGGCTTTAGAGCAAGTGCCAGAGTTGGTATTATCTGTGGTGGGTGAATCCAGGCGTTATTCTAGCGAACACCAGCAAGTGATTGGCGAATATTTAACTCAAGCAAATCAATATGTGGCTGAGTATATTGCGACTGTCATCGAGCGGGAACAATTACAAACTAATTTACCAGTTTCCCAGCTAGCTAGCTTACTCAACAGTTTGCTATTAGGATATACAGCGATTCAATTTACAACAGGATTCCAAGCACTTTGGCAGAGTAGAGACGAGTTTTTAGAAAGTTTAGTTGAATTATTCTTAAACCAGGTTGAGGCTGAACGTAGTGTAGAAAAAATTATAGATTTACCAGCAAATTTAGTACATACAATTCTCCAAAGAGCTAAGAGAACGGAACTGCGAGATTATGCATTGATGTATATTTTATTTGCCACAGGTTTATCAGCGTTAGAAATTGCCAAATTAGAAAGAGTTCATCAAATAATCGATCGCGATCGCTATTTATTACAAGTTACTCAAGGTTCGGTGCGACAAGTTCCTGTCAATC
Source organism: Chroococcidiopsis sp. (assembly GCF_051657925.1). Lineage (NCBI taxonomy): Bacteria > Bacillati > Cyanobacteriota > Cyanophyceae > Chroococcidiopsidales > Chroococcidiopsidaceae > Chroococcidiopsis > Chroococcidiopsis sp. The sequence continues at coordinate 6,958 of NZ_JBOFLP010000224.1, read as the reverse complement.
AATGGATTTTGGGTAAGCGATACGGTTCTTACACTCGCAACCCCTTGACTCAATGGCTCAAAAGTCGTAAAGACGATCGAGCAGCATTATTTTTAAATGATGCTGGTTTAGCAATATCAGAAATAGAAATTCAGCAGCGCTGGCAGATAATTACTAAAGGATTACTCACGCCAGAAGGAGAAGCACCAGCTATCGTCCAAACTCAACAAACCTGGTGCGTGGAAATGTTGATGAAAGGCATGACTTTAGAAGATTTAAGTATGCTAACAGGATGGAGTTTAAAACAACTAAAACCTCATACTCAGAGAGTCAAAGAAAAAATAGCTATAGAACAAGCCATTCAACGCGATCGCGATTCTCAATAAACAAAAATCAACTCACACAAATTATACCTTTAGCGTTCTTCTTTGCGCCTCTGCGTCTAACGCTACGCTTCGCCTACGGCTGATGCGTGACACAAATGTAATCTAGTAGAAAAACCGAGATTGTCAACAAACCAAAACTTCCCCTACGAGTTCATAAAAACCACGCGATCGTTCTGAATTTCCACCCTATATTCCTCCAACCGCTTATACCACCCATCCCGCGTCCCAATTTCACGGCTATTCTTCAACAACCCCAACTCTTCCTCTTGTCGAGTCAAATTAGCAAATTGTTCGTACAAAGGATAACGTTCGCTGACAAATGTTTCCTTACGGTGCAGAATTGGCGGATTAGCAGCGCGATCGTAATCGCGATAAAATACCTTCAAATCCGGCAAATGAATTTGCATACTTGTATGTAAAGTTGGATGAGGATTTGTATCAAAATCTGGATAAAACAAATAAGAAATCTTGGGCTTATCCGTGCAAAACTTCACCAGCGTTGCATCTTCCAAGCGTCCGATAGTACGACTAGCACAGCCTTCATAAATCCGCAGCAGCGGATCTAATTCTTCAATTGTAGAGACGTGAACGTATAAAGCTGTTGGTAAACGCTTTCCTATCTTGCTTTGCTGGCAGATTTTAGTAATAACTCCAGGCTTACCCAAACTGAAAAGCTTATTATCTGCTACCTCACAAGCTTCTTGATAACTGCCAAAAAAAGCTTTGATATCGTGGCGCAATGCGGGTGATAACTTATTAAAACTGGGACGCTGGCTGAATTGAGTTAACGCCAGATATACCAGAATATCGAGAGAACGACGATAAGCGATCGCATCCCATTCTGCTTCATCTGTGGCTTGTAAGATAACATTATAGGCGCGGCGGAAATTACCAAACTCAGTTATTAATTCTGCTTCCTCTGCTAACTCACCCTTGACGGGTAAACGTCCCCTTTCAGTCACAAAAGCCATCAAAGGCGCGAGTTGTTCTTGATAATCTTCAAATCGCTTGCTGGGAATGCGTACTCTCGGTGTGGTGGCGCGAGAACGAAAGCGTAAAGCTTTGAAACTCTCCCGTTCTTGTTCGTCTCGAAATACAAAATAGATTCCCAATGCGACTGGGACTGCATCGACGTTCAGGACTTCATCAATATATCTTTTCAGTTCTTCTTGGTCATAATATTTTTGAAACGTGTTGCGTCTGGTCACAATGCCATCACCATACGCCATTTGATTGCTGCTGCGGTCGTTGATGAGGACTTGTGCGGAGACGAGTAAAACTTTGCGCGTGAGTTTCCAGGCGTGAATCAAAGCTTGGCGGCGTTCCTCCAAATCTTCAATTACGTTGAGGACGTATCCCAAATTTACAATATCTGCGGCGATGTGGGGAGCATCAGGACGGTAATAAGGATCCCAACCGTTGCTAGTGTATCCTAAGTTGGCAACGCGCTCGATATCTCCCCCATGACCGCAACCATAATCGAAAAATGTGGTATCTTTACTTAAAATTGCCGCTTCTATTGCCGATCGCACGGGACGAGATATTTCTACACGATAAATAGCCGCCCGATGGCGTTCGATTTCCGGTACAGTTGCAAGGTAGTTAGACTCGACCATGAGGCTGTAGGGCAATGGCAGTTAAGTCTTCTATTTTCTTTATATTAGGATCTCCTGCCAGATAACCGATACCCCGGTGTAGGTGCAAGCGAAATTGGGTAGCAAGAGTTTCTTTATCTATACCCAGATTATCGTTATAACAGCGTTGTTTGAGCGCGATCGCCAGGACATCTGACATTTCTCCCCCAAATACACGCCACGTCATCTCTACGTTGCTATCTGTAGGAATTGGTACGGGTGAGGGAGTGGTAGGTTCGGCGAGAGAACGGCAAAAAGCCCAACGACACAGTATATTCCATTGGTCGATCTTGGTATTGCGTTTGAGTTTGATCAGTTGTTCTTTGGCTGTTTGAGACAGGCGGATGCGATCGATTATGGGTTCCATAGTTTTGTTGACGGTCAATGGTCAATGGTCAATGGTTAATAGTCAATAGCCATTAACCATTGACCATTAACTATTACCAGAAGTAGCCAGGTTCTATCGTTGTTTGTCTTTCTGTTGGATCGTATTTTAGAAGATATTCGCGGGCGATCGCTTCGTTTTGGCGTAGGGTGTGGACTTCTTTTTCCCCAATTTCGGTGTCGGTGGAAAGGAGGATGACTTGGTGACTGGCGGAGGGGAAGTAGCGTTCGACGAGGTTTTGGCGGTGGGAGGAGTCTAAGCGTCCGAGGGGGGTATCGATGGCGATGGGTAAGCGTCGTCCAGAAACTCTGGCGAGTCCCCACAAAAATGCGATCGCTAAAAGTTGTTTTTCTCCGGCTGAGAGGCGGTGTTTGGGGACTGGTTTCCCTTGTAAGTCGTAGAGGGAGAGGCTAAAGGTGTTAGTGGCGATCGCAATTCGATGGACTAAATCTGATTTATGCAATAAATAGCGGAAGCATTCTGTTACTTCTACTTCTAATTTATTTAGCTTCCTTAAGGTTAAACGTTCGCGAAACAGTTTTAGGGTTTCTTGGACTTTTGATGCGGATGTAATAACGTGTTCGGTATTTTTGCGATCGATGGTTTGTTCGGTATATTCGTTTAAGTCTTTTTTCGTTTGTGCGATCGCGGTTTCTAATTCTACGATTCGACGTTTGGCTGTTTCACAATTTGCTTTTATATCTGTAACTCTATTTTGTGCTGTTTGTAGCGTTTCAACTAATTGCTGATAAGCTTCTGGCGAGGCTGCTGTTTGTAATTGTCTTTCGAGATCGACGATTTCTGCTTCTTGTTGTTTGAGTACTGTTTGCTGCTGTTGCGCGGAGTTTTTCGCAATTGGCAAAGCAGAATTGAGTAAATTAGTTAGGTAATCTAGCGTTTCGCGATCGCTTTGCAGCCATGAAGATTTTTGATGTAGAGACGTTTCATGGAACGTCTCTATTTCTTGTGCGAAAAACGTTTTGATTTTATCTAATTGTTCTGCTGTAATATCTATATTAGAAATTTGTTCTAATAAACGTTGGTTTCGTTCTAATAATATATCTTGCGCTACTTGCGATCGCGCTCGATTTATTTCAGTTTCAACTTGCGATCGCGCTTGTTCTAAGAGTGGTGTAATTAAGGTAAGCGGTAGTACGTCAGATGCTAATTCTCTGATAGCTTGACGCGCTGTTTCTGCTGTTGCGTTTTTGGCTTGATATTGCTGTTCTAATTGACTGCGATCGGCTGCTATTTTACCACCTTCAGCCAGGAATCTGTTAAATGTTTCTTGTTGTTCTTTTTCTGCTATTGTTAAGTCGTCTTGCAAAGAGGTTAAATATAAATTTTCTCCATTTTGTTTATCTTGCAATACCTTCAATTTTTCTTCTATTTCTTCTAAATTTACTACATCCTTTGCATCAGCGATTTCCTTCCGTTTGCGATTTACTAAAATTTCTAAGTCTACTGCTAAACGTTCTGATAGTTCTAAGCCTAATAATCCGCGAATAGCCTCAACTACCACAAGTGGAGGTGTTTCTTGTTCTGCTAATTCTTTAATTTGTTCGCCATCGAATAGAAATAAATTAGAGATTCCTAGAGGTAGTAAGTTTTCGATATATTCGTCCCAGATGCTAACTAAACCACTATTTAGCCATTCATCTTCATTCAGAATTCCCAGATCGTCTTTGCCATCTTTAGGATTTTTCTCCCAAGTTCTGACAATTCGATAGATGACAGGTTTATCGTTTTCAATATGTCCGAAAGCTAATTCAATCCGAGTTTTTTCAGTTGGTGGTGTATGGCTGTTAACGCATTGAGTGAGAAAGTCGCTATAGCTTAAATTACCTCTGGTAGAACATTGGGCGCGGTGTCCGTAAAGTGCGAGGCGAATCGCATCCATTAAAGTTGTTTTTCCACCACCGTTCATCCCGCCTAAGAGGAGAATTGGACGCGAGATATTCTCAGTTTCAGTTTCACTAAAGGGGCTTAAGTTAATGACTTGTGTACCTTGATAGGGACCAAAGTTTTGTAATACGAGTTCGAGTAAAATCATTTCTTAAATTTAAAATTCCCCCAACTCATCGGCTTATCGTTCTCTACATCCACTGCATCCCCTAAAGTTAGCTGCTTCACCTTATCGACATCGCCTTTACCAACAGCATCCTTTAAATCTCGCTTGAAATGAGCATTCTTAATCGCTTCATCTTGAGAACGAGAACTACTTTTAAAACATTTCTCTAACGCATCGTAAATACCTACACGCCTTGCCATTTTACGAAATTGGCGTTCTGTATCTAAAAGTTTTGCCATTAATTCTAAATGCATGGCATCCCCGTCACAAATTTCTTCTAGGACATTCCATTCATCGCTACCCAAAAGGCTATAATCTGCACCAGGACGAATATCAATGAAACTTTCGCCCGTTACTTCTTCATAAATACGGGGTAGGCTATCGTCAAATTCGTGTTTTTCTTCCAGCCAAATTCTTCTAATTTCGCTCAATTCTTCATTAGTAATTAGAGTAATTTCACGCATATTTTCAGGTGCAGTACGGCGGACTTGGGTTTGTGCTTCTAAGACTCGTCTCAGCCAATGTTCTCGCCAATATTTAGTGTAGGGACCAGGTATTGGTTCAACTGAGAGTTCGCCATGATGATTGCGTTCAAATAATTGCACTTCGCCCCAAATTCGGCGAAAATCTCTTTTATCGCGATCGTCTTGTACGTCTAAGTCATTACGGATATCTAATAGAGGCTGCATCCATTCTTTTTCTTCATCGTTTTGGATCATTGCCTCCATTGATTTATCTTTACTCACCATCGTACAAACCCAGCAGCCAAAGCGGGAATCACCACAACTGGGAGTGGAGGTATCGACAACTAGGGGACATTCGTTGTCTGCTGTCGCGCCTCGATACATGGTAAATAAGTCTTTGTTGCTGTATCCCCAAGGGTTCCGCCACTGCATGAGGTATAGCCAGACTTCATCTGTACGCCAGTCTTCAATGGGTAGATAAATCAGTGAGTTGGGTCTGTTGGGGTTAGTGTTAATGCGATCGCGTACCCGCCACTCTCTATGTCTTGCCATATTAGCCGCCCGCTTTGCGCTTTCCGCTTTGCGCGTACCTAGGACAAGAATTACTTCACCACTAGATCGAATAACTGCACGAATGAAACTGTCAGCGGGTTGAATCTTCAAGCGTTCCGTACACCATCTAAATCGGTTGCGCGGTGCAGGATAGCCTTTGCCAATTAAGTTTACCCAGAAAGTATCTTTGACTACCGGATGAAGCAAATGGGGTTCGATTGGCATTTCTTGTTCTTTAGCAGTAACCTTCATCTGTTCTAAAGAACTGCGAACCCAGCCAGAGACTATAGGATTTTCTACAAGAGTATCATTTGTAATTACATGTATTGTTTTCGTCCGCTTTTCAATTGGCAGAGAAGCGATCGCATTCCAGACTAATTGTAATGTTGCTGTAGAATCTTTACCACCACTGTAGCCAACACACCAGGGTATAGCATCAGAACAATACAATTCTTGTATTTCAGCCGTCAGTAGCTCGATCTCTTCTACTAACTCTGTTACATTACGTGCTGGCTGATTTTTTTGGTTTGGCTGATTCGCTATTGTCATCCTGCCTACCTCTGGAAATACGGGCAATTAGGGCGAATAGGATTCGCACGCCAGTTGCTACAACCGGGGGAACCCCCGCAACGCACTGGCTTGTCTACACAGGCAAAACCCACCTGCGCGGATTGAGAATAATTTGTTTGCGTTGCGATCTACAATCTTCAAGCCTCAGTTAAAATACAAATTGCTGCACAGACAATTATAGTATTGTACGGTCTGGTGGTTTTTAAAAACTAAAGTTTAAAGGTTTTTAAAAACTTGTCTCCTCTAAACTGATTGTTTTAGACAATGAACCTATGCGTTCTGTCAAGATACTAAGAAATTGCAATGAAAGATAGTGTAACCGATCTGAGTGCTGATGTGACTAGCCAAAAGCAAGAACGGGAACAGGAACGACAAACTTTTGCAGCCCTGCTGGATAAATTCTTGCAGCAGCAAAATCGAATACTAGTACAAAAGACAGAGATGGGCGGGACTGAGGCTTATGTGGGTTCTGTGACGCTGGAGTGGTTTGCCAGTCGGGTACATTTTGCCTCTGCTTTACCCTTACTACGACAAAAATACAACCCTGAAACCGATAATATTGAAATTGATGCAGAGAGTATCGACGAAATTCAACAGCGACCCTTAGACTGGTCGCGACAACTCCCATTAACACAGTATTTAGCAACTCGTAAGCATCATAAGTTTCCACCTGTATTGGTGGTGATTAGCCAACCTTGGGTAGATAATCCTCAAGCTACTGAGTGGGATAGTCAGGGTAGAGCGATCGCATCGACTACAGATTTTATCACTTTAGATCGAGAAGGTAAGGTCGGTCTACTAAATATTGCTGAGGCGGATGTCACCATATACGCCCTGGATGGACAACATCGATTGATGGGGGCGCAGGGGTTAATGGAGTTGCTGAAAACTGGTCAACTCCCACGCTATCGCAAAGA
>NZ_JBOFLP010000223.1:0-7157 GCF_051657925.1 Chroococcidiopsis sp. | reverse complement strand
TGCGTATTAACGCTGATGTAAGCTAGCGCGGCAATGCCAATAAAACTACCTATGTAAGAAAAAACAATTTGTTTTAAAGGAAAGCGGGGTTGATATTTAGAGCTGCCGTGAATTTTAGCCAAGAAATTTTTGAGTCGAGTTGAGTTAAATCGAATGCTCCATTCAGACTGGGGACGATTTTTTCTCAAAGCAGCTAGTTCGGCTGTGAGTTGCTCTAGTTGTTGCTGCTGAATAATTAATTGCTGTTGCTGCTGTTCTAGTTGCTGTTGATACTGCTGAAATTGTTGTTGTTTGCTTGTCAATTCAAAGGTGGACATAGCTTTGGTAAGTTTTGTCATAGAGCTAGTATTTGTATTTGGTTTCGCTGCAGTTTTACTAATGTCTTTCATACTTCGATCGCTAAATAATCAATTGCAAAAACTTAGATTAATTCTGTGATATTGCGATCGCACTACTATAAATTGTGTTAACTGATACGGAATATTATTACTCATGAAAGAAGCGCATTTTGAAATTGCTCTAACCGCATATAATGAATCAAAAAGTACCATTTTATACTTGCACCTTGAAGCAAACTACGCTCGCAATAACGCTGGGACTACCAAATAAATTAAATGGATAAATCAATTTGTCCACAAAATCTTTACAGCGATCGCTAGCTACTAGCTCGCTAAAATTTTCATCACTGTATAACTATATTTTATTTAATTACTGTAGTTAAAATCTGACAAGACATCTCAGAGTCGATCGAAGTGTTCTTTTTTTGTTCGATGGTATTCAAAAGTTTTATTTTAAGAGAGTTAATCTTTTGTTTTAATTTTCTTCATCAAAATTTTAATTGCTCTTAGTGTTATGGAATAGCTTTGAGATTTATCGTAATTTTACTGTAACTTTGGTTGCAGTATTTTTGCTGCACGGTTGAGTAGAATCCAAAAATTAGCTTTTTAGTTTTTGTGTATCCGCGTAGAACCGCTAGTAATGCTATAACTTGTGGCTTGATACAGGGACAGACTTGTTCGTTGGGCTAATTTTAATTGTTACGCGATCGGAGTTTAAATTGTTACGTAATGGGAGCGAAACTAAACCAAGCGATCGCGATTTAACTTGAGACTCTGAATTTTGAATTGTTAGTTCATGGGTGCTATTGAGATAGAACGAAACTGATGATAGAAATTACAGCAAGCGTTTTTTGTACGAGTCTGGGTGCATTCTTATTCCGAAGAGAAATAATTCCTCGTTCCTTTCCCAATTTGCTAGGTCGCCTTCTTTACTGGCTGGGTGTACCGTTGCAAATTTTAGTACTGACGCGCAAGTCAAATTTATCGCAATCGATTTGGTTGCCCCCAATCTTGACAATTGCAATATTGCTGTTAGGTTTGGGCTTAGCTTATGTCAGTTTACAGCTACTCAAACAACTGACTCAGTACCGCTCGGTTTCATGGGTAAAACAATTGTCCGATAGTTTCTATCCTAGCGATCGCGCTGAACAAGGTAGTTTTGTCCTCGCTTCAATTTTGGGAAACACCGGCTTCATCGGGTTAGCGATCGTTCCAGCTTTTGTCAGTCAAGACTATTTAGTTTGGGTAGTGTTGTATGGCGTAACGCACAATCTAATTGGTAGTTACGGACTGGGAGTATTTTTAGCAAGTTATTTTGGGCAAACCACAACAAATAATAAATGGAAAGCTGCATGGCGAGACATTTTGCGCGTTCCTGCTTTATGGGCGTTTGCGCTGGGTTACTACAGTAAACCATGGCAAATTGTCAGTTTCATCGATCCCTTACTTCAGGCAATAGTCTATTTAGTCGTACCTGGAGCTTTCTTGTTGATTGGGATGCAATTATCACGGCTTCGAGGAATTCAAAATTTACGAGGGGCGATTATTCCAAGTACGATCAAGACATTTGTTTTACCCATTTTGGCAGGAATGGTAATAACATGCTTGGGATTTCCCCACGAAACACGCTTGGCTTTAGTCTTGATGTCTGGAATGCCGAGTGCTTTCGCCAATGCGATTTTAGCAGAAGAGTACAACCTCAATCGTTCGCTAGCTGCCAGTACGATCGTCCTCAGTACGGTTTTGCTACCACTGGTACTTCCCCTATGGTTGTATTTATTTAGGTAATAGAGACTCTACGTGGGACTTCTCTGCGTCGTCTCTCGCTCAACGGAGGCTCGTGTCAACCGAACTAGGTAGGGGAGTAAAATCGTAACCCGTGCCGGAGTATCTACCAGGCTGAACTCTGACTAGAGTTCCTGATTCTTGGCGATCGCCTGACGGTAAAAACTTGACTATCCCAGTTGCCCCTTTAAACATAAAACCAGTATTAGATAAAGCTTTCTGTAGCTGTTCGCGATTCGTACTCGCTTTTAAACCCGTGAAAACAGCGATTGTTGCATCATAAGTCAATGCAGTTCGCCAATTACCAGCCCCACCCCAAAACCGCTTAGCATTGGCAATGAAAGAACTATTGGGGAAAGCAGAAGGATGCCAAGGTACAGAAAGCACCATAGTATTAACATCGGCTTGTCCTTGCTGCAACGTGTCGTACGTATACATTGTGTGGCTGCCGAACAAAGTCAATCGACTGCGATTTGCTTGCGCTACTTCCACTGCACGACCCATTCTATTTACATCTGGTGCTAGCAGCAAAGCTTCTGCTCCATCGCTGACTGCTTGAGAGGGAATTTCGCTAGGGTTAAAATTAGCAGCAGCAAAATCGCAGGGGGTACTGGTGATATAACCGCCATTTTCAAACACGCTAGAAGTGAACTCCTCTTGAAACGAGCGACTTGCTTCTGCCTGAGAATCCGCACAGATCGCAATTCTGGTTTTGCGTGCTGTTTTCACGACGTAGCTAGCCAAAGCATCTGCGATCGCTCTTGAATTTGGCGTAGTCCGAAAGATAAATCTACCAACTCCACCCAAATTTCGCGCTACGCTAGTGGGCGAGATCATCACCAAACCGCTTTTTTGATAGATGGGAGCAGCGGCGATAGATGCATCGCTAGAGTTATGTCCTACTACTGCGAGAATATCTGGATCGCTGGCAAATTCAGCCGCGATTTGTTTGGCAACAATGGGGTTATTATCGTCGTTGGCAACTTGCACTTGAACCAGCTTTCCGCCAATCCCGCCACTGTGATTGATCTCGTATTGTGCCTGTGCCACGCCCCGCAGCATCTCTCTGGCAACGTTTAAGTTACCTCCTACAGGAACGCTAACACCGATCTTAACTGTATTGCTAATTGCAGCTGCCGAAGCATTATTTAAATAAATCCACGTTTCGGGATCGTTGCGCTTCACCTGCAAAGCCGCATTAAATTTGGTGACTGCCGTGGAAAAATCTCCTGCGGCAAAAGCTTGTACTCCTGCTTGTTTGTCTGGATTATTGTCGGCAGTAAATAAAACTTTATTACCTAAACTAATTCGTTTTTGCAAAGCTGGGTTGCGGTTGGGGGGATTGAGCAATCCATTGAGAGATGGTTGAGTTGCTTGTTGTCCTCCTCTACCACTGCGATAACTCAACCAAAAAATCAGCGGACCGATCAAGCAGAGGGCGATGAGGTAGAGAACCAGGACAGTGTTTTTTTTACTTTGTAACATAAAGTTTGGAACAGGAGTTAAATCAAGTATTGTTAGACATTTCTAGACAACTTTCCCAGCCTCATATTTTCTGTATCGCCATGACTTGGTACAGCCCAGATGTCGAAGAATCTATAAGGATCTAAATCATATTCTTTTTAACAACAGCACTTTGGGCGATCGCAATAATAGTACGAGGATGAATACCCACAAACAAAGCTACAGCTTGAGAGTTGGTTTTTTTAACATATAGATAAAATAATATTTGATTTGACCCATAACCAAACAAAATAGAGCCACAACTACTTGAGTACCAACCGTAATTTTACGGAAAAAATATAATGCAGCTGATTTTAACCGTGAAATTACTTACGCAAATTTACTGAGTCTAAGCCTATACGTAGAAGAGATTTACCTAACTATAGCAGTAAAGAGTTTGGCGATCGCGCTCCGCTCAATCTGTATCTTCTGTAACTACTTCCCACTTAATTGCAGTCACTTTTATTTGCGATCGCAACTGCATGACAATCTCTTCCATCAACAGATCGTTGCGACCATTAGAAGTATATTCTGCCTTGATTTCTACTGAAGAGAAGTTATCAAGATCTTTACTGTTAATATTTTTACTAGACAATTCATTCAATATCATTTGTCCTGGTGTAGTTTGTGCCAGTAGCACAGCCCTCACAGCCACTTCGTCTTCGGTTAAACAAATGAGGCGACAGCAATAGCGAGTTTCTGCTTTTGTGTGCGTAATCAATTGCTCGTCTAACTGTTGAAACCACTGTACCATCGGGCGCAAAAGTAGATTTGCTCCTACCACTGCTAAAGTGCCGAAATAAGCCTGAAATAGCAATCCCGCCCCGACCAAACTGCCCACGGCAGCAGCACACCAGAGGGTAGCTGCGGTATTGAGTCCGCGCACGCTGGTTCCTTCCCGCAAAATCACGCCGCCACCTAAAAAGCCAATGCCAGAGACAACTTGGGCTGCTATACGTGTAGGACTGGCATCGCCGGGAATCATTGCCGAGAGCATGACGAACATAGCAGCACCAAGAGACACCAACACATTTGTTTTCAGTACTGAGCGAGTTCGCCGCCATTGTCTTTCGCTGCCAATTGCCGCACCGAGAATGAATGCCAGTAGCAGGCGAATTGCAAAATCTACCCAAGTCATTGTTTTTTTCGTTTGGTTCCATCCAGATTGCTATTGTCGCACTGGTACGAAATCATAGCCAGTACTTGTATTGACTTGACGCACGACTTGTACTAGCTGTACCGGTGCGTTACTATCGCCAGAAGGAAGAAACTGCACTGGATTAGCTGCGCCAGGAGTGGAAAAATCAGTACTAGTCAGAGTTTGTTGAATCCCTTCACGAGTGGGAGACTTCTGCATTGCCGCAGTTAAAGCCTTGGTTGCATTGTAGGCAAGAGCAGTACGCCAGTTGACCTCAGCTCCCCAAAACTGTCGTGACTGACGCACGAACTGAGATTTCGGATCGGTATCGATATCCCACGGAATAGCGACTACCATATTCACAGCCGCGTCTCCCGCGACTTCGAGCGTGGTTGAGTTGTAAATGGCATCGCCACCTAGAAGTTGCAATCGTCTGCGGTTGACTTGCACGACCTGTAGGGCTTTGTCGATAATGCTAGTACTAGACCCAGTGTTAGGTGCTAACATCAGGACTTTTGCCCCTTGCTTGATGGCTTGGTTAATGCTGTTAGCTGGGCTAAAACTAGGGTCTGATAAGTCAAACTCAGATGTGACTTTACCACCTCCGAGCAGAACCGCTGTGACAAACTCAGATTTTAAGGATTGGCTGTAAGCACTTTGGGGATTGAAAAAAACAGCAGCATTTTTTTGCTGTAAATTGGTCAGCATGTAATTTGCCAAAGCTCTTGCAGCAATATAATCGCTGGGAACAGTACGAAAAATGTAGGGACTGATGCCGGAAAGCTTAACAGAAGTACTGACGGGAGAGATCGCGACTAATTTTCCCTCATCATATATAGGTGCGACGGCAAGGGTAACTTGACTTGCCCAATGACCGATAACTGCCAAAATTTCGGGAGTGTTGACTAAAGTTGAAGCAACTTGTTGAGCTTGGTCTTCTTGATTGTTGTCGTTGACGATCGCCACTTTCAAAGGAACACCATTAATATTGCCAGTTTGATTTGTTTCTATTTGTGCCTGCGCAACGCCACGTAGAACTTCCAAACTCCCGTTAGGACTAGTACCAGTCGGAACGACAACAGCAATTGCGTAGCTTTTGCGATCGCCAATCTTGGCATTGTTGAGGAAAATTAGGGTCTCGGGATCGTTGCGATTTTGCGTTAGTGCTGCTTGTAATTTCTCGGTTGCAACACTCCAATTTCGAGCCGCGATCGCCTCTATTCCTTCCTGTTTTGCTGGTAAGATCTTCCCTGAAAATAATGTTTTTTCACCAAAGCTAATTGTTCCACCTGTAGAAACACCACCTGTAGTCGTAGAGCTAGAATTATTCCCAATTCCTACAAACGATTTACCAAAAACATGACTGAATAGTAAAGCTCCTCCCCCTACTAATCCGAGCGTAATTAGTAGCGATAGTAGCAGAAGCACTGTTTCATTTTTACGCGACATAAGAATTAGGGGCTAGGGGCTAGGAGTTAGGGGCTAGGGAAAGAAAGAGAGGCAAGAGGTGAGTTCTTCCCTACTCCCTGCTCCCTACTCCCTGCTCCCTCTTATAGAATTCGATCGAGCAGTTGATAAATTATTTTAAATAAAGCTGTAAGGGCAACGGCAATTAGTCCGCCACCGATCGCCAGAACCAAAATGCTAGAAACGCTGAGATTGGCGTGCAGGGCAGGAATAAAAACCACAATTACCAAGGAAATTACTGAAATAATTAATAAATCTACTTTTTCGATCCAGCGACGAGATAAGGCAAAAACTAGACCACTCAAAATCACAGCGGCGATCGCCCAACCAATAGCGGGAGTGGGAAAAAGGCTAGAAAACGCGATTGCCAGCAAAGCGCCTTCAAAACCGCTAAAAGTCGCTCCCGTTAAAACCTCCCACAGAGCAAAACTAGGTCGCCTGGTTATCAATGTTGGAGTAGGTGGTGTAGGGGTGGGGCGATCGAGCTGGTGCAGAGCGGCGAGGACTTCGGCAGCTGACTGATAGCGCTGCTGCGGTTGAGCTGATAGCATCTTGGTCAGAATGCTGGCAAGCCCATTGCTCACTTCAACATGCATTCGCCAATGCCATTGATTGCGACCGGCATCATATAAATCTGTGGGTTTTTTGCCAGTGAGTAGGTTGACTGCGGTTACAGCCAAGGCATACAAGTCCGTAGAAGGGTAAACTTCTCCACCTGAGACTTGTTCTGGAGGGGCAAAACCCATAGAATAAATGCCGGTCGAAGCAGATTGCGCTCCTCCTGCTTGGCTGGTCACTTGTTTGACCGCACCAAAATCGAGTAAGTAAAGTTTACCGTGGCGATCGCGGATGATATTAGAAGGTTTGATATCCCGATGAATCGCTTTTTGCTCGTGAACGAACTGTAAAACGGGTAAAATGGCGTA
>NZ_JBOFLP010000222.1:0-16017 GCF_051657925.1 Chroococcidiopsis sp. | reverse complement strand
GCGTAGTCGTCGATGAATTGGATGTCATTAACAACACCACGCAATTCAAATCTACGCCTAGCGCCTTCAAAAGTGGTTAGACTATCGGCGATCGCCGCAAATTTTACTCCCAGCAGCCGACCGACAGCGATCGCGGCTAAGGCATTACTGAGATTGTGTTGTCCTAGCAATGGCAAACGCAACTGCCCTAACTCTTTTCCTCGCTCCCATACCGTGGCGATCGTACCATCAGCACCGTAAACCACGTTGGATACCGTGTAGTCTGCCGTCATCTCTGGATTGAGGCTGTAGCTAATTGTCGGTTGCAGGCGATCGCGGACTGTTTGGCAATCTATACAACCTACGACATGCTGGCACTGTTGCGCAAAAGTTTGAAAAGTCTTGACTACCTGCTCTAGAGACTTGTAGTGGTCGGGATGGTCGAGTTCGATGTTAGTGACTACGCCAATTTGACAAGCCAATTTGACTAAAGAACCATCCGATTCATCTGCTTCTGCTACTAAATACTGACTGTTACCGAGCCTCGCGTTACCCTCCCATGCTTTTACCTCTCCACCAACGATGATGGTAGGGTCGAGACCAGCTTTGAGTAACATGTACCCGATCGCGCTGCTGGTGGTTGTTTTACCGTGAGTCCCAGCTACGGCAATGCTGTAACGCTCTTGAATCAGTGCTGCCAACAAATCGGAACGATGAAAGATCGGACAACCTAAATCTAGCGCTGCTTGATACTCTAAGTTACCTGCATGAATTGCCGTCGAACAGATAACTTGTGGTAAGTCGGCAATTTTGCTGTTGGCGATCGCTTGACTAGCTGAGCGTCTTGATGGCTTTACGAATACAGGCGCACTATTACCGCTCACCGCTAAAGCTTGGAAGCTGGCATCGGTCTGGGAGCGAAAAAACTCTAGATTGGATGCCTCTTGGCAACTAAAAATATGCGCTCCTAAGGCTGCTAATTTCTCGGTGATATGGCTCTCTCGGATATCGGAGCCAGAAACAGGCAGACGACGCTTAGCTAAGATATAAGCAAGTGCTGACATCCCAATACCACCAATACCGATGAAATGGAATGGTTTACCACTTAAATCAACATAATTAGTCATTTTTACTTCTCGCACCTCACCCCAGAGTCCAGTATACAAATGTCACGCGATATCATATCAGGAAATAAATTTTACGGATGGCTCGACTGTTTAAGTTTTTTATATCTGACATCAATTCGCTCTGTCCTCCCCAGACGATCTTTATTTACAGGAATTTACGTACTTAGCTAATAGAGTTTAATTTTTATTTTGAGAAAGTATTTTTTTTGGCAGAGATTTTAGTTTTTTCTGAAAAAAATGCACCCAAATGCTAAATGTCATCGGGTGCAGTATAACTAAGTATTGATTAAAGCGCGATCGCAAATTACAAGATCAGGCAGTGACGAAAAGAATACACTCTTCAAAACTCCCTGCTACGCGGCTCCGATGGCGAGGTTCCCTGCGCCCTTGTCCCCCTTGTCCCCTTTGTCTCCCTGCTTCCTACTCCCTGCTTCCTACTCCCTACTCCCTGCTCCCTTAAAAGAAAGCTGGTTGATGGCGAATCAAGTTGAAAAACTCTTCGCGGGTTTTTTGCTCGTCCTGGAATACGCCGAGCATGGCACTCGTAACAGTCCAAGAACCAGGTTTTTGCACCCCACGCATCACCATACACATATGGGTTGCTTCCATGACCACTGCTACGCCTTGAGGTTCTAAAATTTCCTGTACCGCTTCAGCGATTTGGCGCGTTAGTCGTTCTTGTACTTGCAAACGGCGGGAGTACATTTCGACAATTCGAGCTAGCTTGCTCAGACCCACAACTTTTTGATTGGGAATATAGGCAACGTGAGCTTTACCCATAAAGGGCAGCATATGATGCTCGCACAAGCTGAAGAAGTTGATATCGCGCACGAGTACCATCTCGTTGTGTCCTTCATCGAAAATGGCTCCGTTGACGAGTTCTTCTAAAGATTGACTGTATCCACTAGTGAGAAACCGCATGGCTTCCGCAACACGCTTAGGGGTTTTCAACAAACCTTCTCGTTCTGGATCTTCGCCTACACCGATCAAGAGGGCGCGTACAGCCTCCATCATCGATTCGTGAGCTTCTGCTTCAGTAGGTGTCTGTAAGTTTGGTTTTTGACCGTTGTGGGTGTTGCGGTCTGGTCGGGATTGAATTGCCTCTACCAGATCGGAGTTCAAAGGAGATGCTTGAAAGCGATTGGTAGAACCATTAGAACCGTTAGAAGCAGCAATAGTCATGGTGTATGTCTCAGATAAAGTTTAACAATGGTTATTGGTCATTAGTCGTTGGTCATTAGCCATGAGTTAGCAGTAAGTGGAAAGTTAACCAGTGACAACGGGCAGACTGTCCAACTTTGAGAATCTAAAACTACAAGCCTATATTTCTAATTGCTTGTGGATATCGTAGACGCTTCGATAGCATTCACTTACAAATGACAAATAACAAATGACTTATAGAGCGCCACCACCAGGCATGAGAGTTAATTCGGCGATCGCCGCTGGTGCTGGTAATAAAGCTGTATGCACGATGGACTGAGCGACAATTTCTGGTGTCAGCATGGCATTACGGTCAAAGTTATGCTGAACTGTTTCGCTGTCCCAAAGTTCTGTATTCACAGCACCAGGACAGATGGTGGTGACGCGAATACCGCGAGCGCTTTCCTCTGCTGCTAGGGTCTTGGATAGGGCAATCAACCCAGCTTTGCTGACGGAATAAGCTCCCCAGTTGGGGAAAGGAGTTTGTCCGGCGATGGAAGCAACGTTAATAATTGTACCGGAGCCGCGCTGGTGCATTGTGGGTAAAACTGCCAAGATGCATCCAAACACGCTAGTTAGGTTTAAATCTATCACTTTTTGCCAGTCAGGCAGAGGCGTAGCACTCAAAGCCCCCGTGTAGCCCATACCCGCACTATTGACCAAAATATCTATAGCTCCACAATCGGCAGCGATCGCAGCCATCTTCTCTGGCACGACATGAACTTGGGCAAGATCCAGGGCATACGTTTTTGCTTCTACGCCTGTCTGCCTTGCTGCACTTGCAACTGCCTCTAACTTGTCTAGCGAACGACCAACTAGAGCTAAGTTTACTCCCGTCTTTGCAAAGGCGAGGGCTGTTGCTTTACCAATTCCACTACTAGCACCCGTAATTAGGGCGCGTTTTCCCGTTGTCAATGTCATAAACTCCAACTTAATCGCACCACAAATTGCATGGCTGTTGTACTCATGTCAATCTCTTACCCCTGATAGATGCAATTACCTCTAGATTCAACTTATAATTTCACTGCAAGAATTCCTGTCTCGAAAGTTCGGGCAGATTATTAATTCTTTATTCATGTAGGCTATAGCCATTCAATCGCGGATTTATTATGTAAATCTCTAAGTTGAGTTGAATAGAACATAGAGATTACCGATCGATTGGCGATCGCCAGCCGTTACGGTAGACATTGCTGCTAACTGTTATACGCTTTGCTTTGTTTTGCCTAGCATGAGACAAAATGAGAGATTGTAAAAAATCTTTACACCCCTCGTTGATTATATCACCATCTTTTCCGTCTTCATCTCCTGACAAAACTTAGGAATCAAATTCGGTAAAAACACCAATTTGACGGAATTTTTGATACCGTAGTTGGCGGCGCTGTTGGCTGGTAAGTTGAGTTAATTCTTCTAAATGTTGTAGCAAAGCTTGCTTGAGAGCGATCGCGGCTTTGAGAGGGTCGGAGTGAGCGCCGCCAATTGGCTCTGGTAAGATTTGGTCAACAATACCTAAATTTTGTAAATCGATTGCTGTCATTTTTAATGCCATAGCAGCTTGAGCGGCTTTACTTGCATCTCGCCAAACAATTGCAGCACAAGCCTCGGGGGTGATGACAGTATAAACTGCGTGTTCAAACATGAGCAGGCGTTCGCCGACACCAATACCCAAAGCACCACCAGAAAAAGCTTCACCGATCGCGGTACAAATAATCGGTACATCTAAGCTAAACATTTCGCGTAAATTATAGGCGATCGCTTCCCCAATTCCTTGTTCTTCCGCTGCGACTGTGGGTAAAGCCCCTGGAGTATCAATAAAAGTTAAGATTGGCATTCCAAAGCGGTTGGCGTGTTCCATCAACCGCATAGCTTTGCGATAGCCACCAGGGGAAGCCATCCCAAAATTACGGGCAATATTATCTTTCGTATCGCGTCCTTTCTGATTGCCTAAGATGACGACCGGTCGCCCTGCAAGGCGCGCTACGCCACCAACTATAGCAGAATCATCGCTTCCACGGCGATCGCCGTGTAGCTCCATCCATTCGTCGCTAATAGCTTGAATGTAATCTAAGGTACTAGGACGACGGGGATGCCTTGCCAATTGTAATTTTTGCGACGGAGATAAACTATTAAAAATCTCCTGGCGCAATTGGCGAGCGCGGGCTTCTAGTCGGCGAATCTCTTCCGACACGTCAACGCCATTTTCTGTTGCTAGCTCTCGAATTTGGTCGATGCGCGACTCCAAATCGACTAGTGGCTTTTCAAAATCTAACAGTAGAGTTTTGCGTTCAGTTGTTGCCATCTCGGAAGTGAGTAGTGAGTAGCGAGGGGTGGGGAATGGTGAGTCAGTTGTCAATTATCAGTTATCAGTGACCAGTTAATTCTGACTTCTGACTTTTATTTTCTGACTCCTCAGTTTTGTCTTTTGACTTTTAACTTTTAACTTTTGACTTACTCTTCAATCCTTTAAACTGGTAAATTCTCAAACAGTAGAGGGCGAAAGCCGTGTTTGCGAGACATTTGACCAATTTGATCCATCTTTGCCACAGTAATTTGGTTGCGTCCCCAAGAAAAGTTAGTGTAGACTTTTTCAAATTCCAGTAGCATTGATTCAGCAAAGCAGGCAAACAACTGACGAGCTGGTACATCCATGAAGTTAACAATCTTCATAATTTTCCAGTCGATATCCAAAGAGTGCTCGACAATGCCACCGTTGAGAATATAAATCCCTGGATGCTGAATTTTTGTCGCCAGATTTTTAGGATAACCACCATCAATCATCAAACACGGTTGTTTTAACATCTGGGTATCGATTTCAATTCCCTTGGGCATACTTGCCACCCAGACGACGATATCTGCTTGCGGTAGGGCAGTTTCCAAATCTAAGATTTTACCCCGTCCTAACTCTGCCTGTAATGCCTGTAGGCGCTCTTGATTGCGGGCAATTAGGAATAAATCTGCTACGTCGGTACGAGCATTTAACCAGCGACAGACTGCACTACCAATGTCACCGCTAGCACCACAAACGGCAACAGTAGCTCGATTGAGGTCAATTCCCAACTGCTTTGCTGCTTGCTCCACCTGCTGACAGATAATGTACGCAGTATGAGTGTTCCCCGTAGTGAACTGCTCGAATTTCAGTTGCACGTTACGGACTTGTTTGATCTGCTGCAAGTTAAAGTTTTCAAAAATAATCGAAGAAAAGCCGCCCAAAGCTGTAATGTCAATCCCATGCTTTTGAGCGTGCGCCATTGCGTTGATGATTTTTCGCGTTGCGGCTTTAATCCGTCGCGTGGCAAGCATTTCTGGCAGAAAGCAAGATTCGACATACTTGCCCTCGATTTGCTGTCCAGTGACGCTAGTAACTTTGATATCATCGACTATCTGTGGTGGTGCGCTGCACCAGAAATCAAGTCCTTGATCGGCATATTCGGGGTAGCCTAATTCTTTTGCTACCGATTGTGCGTGTTCCAGACTGTTTAAGTGACCGATTAGACCAAACATGTATTACGGATGTCAAACTGGTAGCTCTGACAAAGCAGAGCGGGTGGATGAGAATTTTTGTATCTTTAATCTTAAAAATACTACATAAAGGGAGCAGGGAGCAGGGAGTAGGGAGGAGGGAGCAGGCAATTCTGGCTACTAGCGACTTCCTACTCTAGTCCCTAACCCCTATTTCAAACAGCTTGCAGTCCGTAGGCGGATAGACGCATGATGTCCCGGGTGGAGAAGCCAATATTGGCAAGGGTTTCACCGTATTGGATCATGAAGTCTTCCACCAAAGCATCTTTTTCCATGCCTAAAACCCGAGCATCATCCTCGACTTTATTCAGCATTTGCCAGACAATCGGGAGATTTTGGCGATTGGCTGCTTCTAGTTCGGCTTTGGACTGTTCAAAGTTGTCTTTCAGCCAAACTTCACCGAAATTGAGGTGAGTATACTCGTCTTTGACAACGCCCTCGGTAATTTTACGGGCGAAGTCATCAGCACAGGGAATGTAGATGTTGTAAGCCGCGATCGCAAAACACTCAATAATCAGCGATTGGATTAACAAGCACGTCACGACTTGTCCTGCGGATGCTGCTTGTTGAAAGTTTTGATGCAGCCCAGAAAAGAACTCGCGAGCAAATTGCATATCCGGTGTAACTTGGAGATTGCGCCCGCAGGCTTCAAACCCTTTTTTGTGGCGGTTCTCCATTTTGGATAGGCGAATCAGCTCATCCTTGAAGTCCGGTAGCATTTGAGCCAAACGAATATAGTTTTCGTAGGCTTCTTGTTCCCCTTCGATCACGATCGCGTTAATGCGACTGTATGCGTCCTTATAGGTTTCGCTGTGGAAATCGATTTCGGAGGTGGCAGCAACTTGCTGCATAGTCGTTCACTCCTATTGGCGTAAATCAGCTTTGTCGATTGCGGTTGACTCTTTAGCTCTATGCATCAGCGTCAACAATAATTAAAATTAAACCTAACAAATCCCAAGGGGATCTGTTATCTATTGCAGCAAAATAGAGTCCATTTGGGAGAATATCACCTCTAGGTATAAAAGCATAGAGGAAAGCGAACAATTCATGCTTCAGAAAGATCTAAATGCCAAACATAAAAATTTCTCTATACCATCTCTTAGTTTTATAGTGCTGATACTGGGAGCGGTAATTGTCTTACTCCCATTGGGAATTGTCTTCCTCACATCCTTTGCACCGCCTGGATCGACACCCGATTTGTTAACGCGATCGGGATGGACTTTAGTAAACTACCAACAAGCATGGCAGCGAGCTAATTTTCTGCTAGCATTTGCCAATTCCACGCTGGTAGCTTTAGCTGTGACTGGAATTCAAATCGTGACTTCAGCTTTAGCGGGTTATGCCTTAGCAAGATTGAAATTCCGAGGACGACAAGCATTACTGCTGGTTGTTTTGGCAACTTTGGTCATTCCATTTCAGTTATTAGTTATTCCTATCTTTCTCGTCCTCAAATGGGGGCATTTAATTAATACCTATGGAGCCTTAATTCTACCTACATCTGTAAACGGTTTTGGAATTTTCTTACTCAGGCAATATTTTCAAACTATTCCCATAGAGTTAGAAGAAGCAGCGGCGATCGATGGGGCGAACCGCCTGCAAATCTTATGGCGGGTAATGTTGCCCTTATCTCGTCCGGCTTTGGTAACATTATTTTTGTTTACATTTATCGGTGAATGGAACGATTTATTTAAACCGCTTGTCTTCACAACGCGCCCAGAATTGCGGACGGTTCAATTAGCACTAGCTGAGTTTCAAGAACAATTTACCAATAACTGGTCTTTACTGATGGCAGCAGTCGCGATCGCCACCTTGCCAGTCATATTAATATTTCTGATCGGACAGAAACAATTTATTCAGGGAATCGCGACGACGGGAATGAAAAATTAATGTAGAGACGTTACATGTAACGTCTCTACAAAAAATTATTCTTCGGTGATTTGCAAGCGGATCGTGCGTTCGTTATCTCCACCTAAACTGACTTCCATCACTTCACCACCGAGGGGTTCGAGACAACTCAAAAGCGATCGCAAGTGGGGAGTACTCGCCCCCGTATCTACATACAGGCGATCGGCTAAACTACCAATCCGCTTCCAAGTACCGTAAAGTTTAGCTATGGTTTGTTCTAACTGCGATGCCTGATTTACCAAGTCAGCCGCGACGTTAATACAGCCAACTCGTATTGCTTCCTGAATCGCCCGTTCTAAGTCTACATCGTCATTATTTAGGGCTTGGACGGTCGTAGCAGCATTAATATATTTGGACAGGTACTTTGCTTCCGTCGTCACTTCTTTAATCGTATCTATGTCAGGATTTGCTGCAATTTCCCGCTGTAACTCTTTTTGGTGAGACTCTGGTAATTTTTCCATTTCTTTTACCAGAGGCGCAAGATAGCGGGGTGGCAGCGCGTTTTCTGAAGCTTTCACTTTAACCGGTTCGGGAAGGAGTTCGGACGACATCGCCATCCACTCATCCGATAGCTGACGCACTTCACGACGGGTAATGCGATCGCCTCGTTTCGCTGCATCGGTAACTAATTGTTGAATTTCTGGTTCCGCTTTTGCAGTTTCGATAAACGCTCGTTTACTAAAGCATCTCACGGCATTAGGGTCTAAATGCCCTTGTTCTACTAGCGTATCGGCGCTATTCGCTAACTCGATTAAGGAGTATGCTTGACTTTTACTAATTTCCCGCGCCTTCAACCAGTTGAGAAAACCACTCCCACGGGCATCTCCTTGTTTTTTCTCGCGATCGCGCACTGCCCTTAAAATTCTGCCCCGCCAGATTTCTGTCTGTAGATCGAAGCGATCGCAAACTAGCCAAGCATTGTCTAGCTGCTGCTGAAAATCATGTTCCGAAATTTCTTCGTCTTCAGGATCGGGCAGTTCAAAATTTAGATCGATTGACTCTGCTAAGACAGCAGCTAAGTCGTCAGTAGAAGCGGAGGATTGCAACATGAGAAGGCGAACGATCTGGTCACAGACCGTTTATTATTGCACGACCAGCCGAGCATGAATAGCTCGTACTTTTCCCCTTTCCTTCCATCTGCGTCGCGCTAACTGTTGAAAGGCAAATCGAAATCGGGACGACGAAACCAGTTTCGATCTACCCACTCAGCTTTGAATTTGCCTCTCGTCAACTTTTCTACCAAATTCGGGGTGTGGGGACCTGGCAAAATATTAACTCCCATTCTACTTTTTGTCTTATACGCAGGTATAATCGATAACATTATTAGTATGGTAGCAGTTGCTACTTGTTGTTTCTTGAGCATAAAAACTGACAATATTCATTACTTTATTAAGTTGAGTATACAGTAAAATCAGTTTTTTAAGTATAAATAATAACTATTGAATAAATGTTTTACTTAGATGTCAGGCAATTTCTATAAGAGGAAACACTTATAGAGACGATGAAGCCTCACATAGAGTTCCTTCAATTGGACTCTATCCAATTCCAGAAAATGACCTATGTTGCCTATAAACACTGCAGTATCTAAGAAAGCGAAAAAGAGACACTGCTTTGCTTCTTTTTGCTCAACATAGAAAACTTACCTATCCTTTGCGCCTTCGCGTCTACTCTACGAGAAGCCGCTTCGCGTCTATGCGTGACATTATCCTCTTCACACGAACTCTACCGACTAGGCGATGTGCCTGGAGCCAAGATTAGAGAGAATCGAAACCAGGAATTTAGAAAATTGCGATCGCGGCTACTTAACCCACATTAGTATGCGATCGCGCTAAAACATCGAGCCGAAAAATAGTATGCTTCGATCTGGTAGCTGCCACCGTCACCTAGACTAAAGGCAGCATATTCACTTGACTGTTATAGGAGGATAGGCTATTGACCGATCGTAACAACCCATCCTCGACCCTGCAAAACTTCTCCCGTAGAGAATTACGCAACCTTGTACGTACTCAACTGCTAGCCTTACTGGAACAGGGAGACTTACAGGGAGCTAAAGCCATTTTGGTTCCGGTACAACCTGCTGATATTGCCGAAGCCATTGAAGGCTTACCCGAACCAATGCAAGTACTTGCCTTTCGCTTGCTTTCTAAAGGCGAGGCGATCGAAGTTTACGAATATCTCGACCATAGCGTACAAGAAGCACTCGTTCAAGAATTCAAGCGCCAAGACGTGATCGATATCGTGGATAAAATGTCGCCAGACGATCGCGCCCGCTTATTCGATGAACTCCCCGCTAAAATTGTCAATCGCTTGCTAGAACAACTCAGCCCTTCCGAACGGCAAGCCACCGCCTTACTATTAGGCTACGAAACGGGAACAGCAGGGCGGATCATGACCCCAGAGTTAATCTCTCTGAAAGAGGGAATGACCGTCACGCAAGCCCTGGAACGCATTCGCTATTTAGCTAAAAATACAGAAACTATTTACTACCTTTACGTCACCGATGCAGCAAGAAGGCTGACGGGAACCTTATCTTTACGCGATTTAGTCACTGCCGATCCGCAAGAAACGATTGGCGAAATTATGACCCGTGATGCTATCTGCGTGCATACAGATACCGATCAAGAAGAAGTAGCTAGATTAATTCAGCGTTACGACTTTCTCGCTGTCCCAGTCGTCGATCGCGAACAACGACTTGTAGGCATCGTTACTGTAGATGACGTAATTGATATTATTCAACAGGAAACCACCGAGGATATCTACGCTTTAGGTGGAGGCGTGCAGTCAGGGGGCGATGGCTATTTTCAAAGCAATTTGTTTTCCATTGCTCGCAAGCGAGTCGTCTGGTTATTTGTCTTGCTAATTACAAATACCGTTACAGGGACAATTATTAAAGCAGAAGAAGAGATTTTACAAAAAGTCGTGACACTGGCAGCATTCATCCCACTCCTAACGGGGACTGGTGGTAACGTAGGGGCGCAATCTTCAACTGTCGTCATTCGCGGGATGAATACCGATGAAATTAGGGCGTTAGGACCAGTACAAGTCGTTATCAGAGAAGCATTGGCTGGATTGTTACTCGGTTCCATGTTGGGGACGGTCGCCACGATTTGGGCTTTTTTCTTACAAGGAAACTTATCGGTAGCGATCGCCGTGGGAGCCAGTCTTGTAGCAATTTCTGTTTTGGCTTCTGTTTCCGGTTCTGCACTACCATTTTTATTTCGCTTACTAGGCTTAGATCCAGCTTTGATGTCAGCGCCGTTTATTACAACCGCAGTTGACGTATTAGGAGTTTTAATTTATTTCAACTTGGCAAGAGTCATTTTACGGGTCTAAAATTCCCAGTTTCTAATCCCCGCTCATAGTTCCGAAGCACTATCGGGTGCAACAATTTCCCCTTTACCCATTTGAAGGATCATCTCATCATCGGTAATGAGTTCGCTCAGTTCCTTCACTTGTAAATTCATGCTTTCGCAGGCTTGCTTGAGCGCTTGTGAAAAACCATTTAAATCTTCACCAAAACCGCACTGACGGGCAGCAGTTTCAATTCCCTGCTTAGCGTTTGCTCTCGCGCAGTCAACTAATTCAGTACCTTGCAGTGGTGTAGGTGATGCCATATTTTAATTACTACTGTCTCGGTATTTTTTGCTAGAGTAGCAAATCTGTGGATATGGCTGCATCTTTCTCAAGTCAGTTATCAGTTGTTAGGGAGCGCACGAGCAGCGATCGGTGACCAGTGACCAGTGACCAGTGACCAGTTAGCAGTGTCTTGTTCTCACGCACCACGCACCACTCTTTCCTAATTTTTAACTTCTGACTTCTGACTTCTGCTTCTATTGCCAATACTTCACCGCAGCGTAGGCAAGGGTGACGACACCAGTAACGATCGCGGCTTCGTTAACTTCAAATTGAGGATGGTGCAGGGGATAGTTCGTGCGATCTTCGTATCCTACCCCCAAGCGGAACATAGAACCAGGAGCGTGTTCGAGATAGCGTGAAAAGTCTTCTGCACCAAGGGAAGGTTCAGTTAAAACTAAAACGCGATCGCTTCCCCAAGCCTCTTCTGCGGCTGTTTGTAAAATTTGGGATAGACCAATATTATTTTGCACCCCTGGTACTCCTGGGCGATAGCTCATTTCGTATTGCGCTCCGTAGGAGTGGCAAATATTCGCGACAATTTTTTCGATCCACCCAGGTAGATTAGTCCGGGTTTCGGGATGGAGCGATCGCACGCTGCCAAGTAATTTTACTTGGTCGGCAATAACGTTTGGCGCTCTACCACCTGTAATCTGCCCGATGCTCAATACCACTGGACGCAACGGGTTTTGCGTGCGGCTGATGGCTTGTTGCAGGGTGGTAATGACTTGCGCGGCGATCCAAATAGCATCGATCGCTTCGTGGGGTCGCGCCCCATGCCCCGATTCACCGATAATAGTAATTTCTAACTCGTCTGCTGCTGCTGTTAGCGCCCCATAGCGGATACCTACCTTTCCGGCGGGAATGGAAGGGAAGACGTGTACGGATAGAATTGCCGAGACATTTTCCATCACCCCGTCAGCAATCATCCAGCTGGCTCCTTGAGCAGTTTCCTCTGCTGGCTGGAACAATAGCCGCACGTTACCTGGTAACTGGGATGCTAGTTCGGAAAGAACCATAGCAGTTCCAAGTCCTACGGTGGTGTGGACATCGTGTCCGCAGGCGTGCATCACACCTGTCGCTCTGGAAGTAAATTCTAATCCTGTGCGTTCGTTGATGGGTAGTGCATCCATGTCGGTACGAATTGCCAATAAGCGGCGATCGCTACCATGTCCCTGTACTTCTCCTACTACACCAGTTTTACCAACCGCCTCTCTTACATGAACTCCACTGGATGAAAGGACACCAGCAACATAAGCAGATGTGTGATACTCTTGACCGCTTAATTCTGGGTGACTGTGGAGATGGCGGCGAATTTCAATTAAACGCGGCGCTAACTTTAGGGCTATGTCTTTTATTTGGGTAAGCATTGACTATTTATATATATATAATCAACTTTCCCCCATCATAAATAAGATAAGACGAGCAGTTCGTGACTACTTCAGCAGATATATACAGATTCAACAGTCAAATTGTGTCTGAGCGAAAATCTTATGTGACGATCTGCTGACATGTCTTGACGTTTTGCGATCGCACTTTGATTTATCGATCGATAGATGAATAAGTTTACTGCACGCCTGGGCAGTAGTACTGTGTAGCTAGTTTATTGACGATTTCCGAATTGACCTCATCTGCTTTTGCTTCATGCTCTTCCGATTGAGCTTCTTGAATTTCCTCTAGGGTAATTCCGGCTTCTAAGTCGTTACAAACACCTTTTGCGGCTGCGATATTAGCTTCTGGAGATTGCTGAATATTAGCGATCAAGTTATCGCGCACGTCAGCGTGCGTCATGGCTTGCTGTTTATAAGCTTCAATAAATGCTTTGTCTAGAGCTGCGATCGTCGATTTTGTCGCTTTTTCAGCACATAGGGATTGAGATAAGTCCAGCACGTCCCCCGCACCAGTGGTAACGAAGCAGAGGTAATCTGGTTCGGAGGCAAAAGCTTGAAATTGGAAACCAGAAACTAGAGCAATAGCAGCAGCAGCGATGGTTGCATTGAGGCGGAAGTTCATAACGTTACCAAGATAGATTTCTATATTTGTTATGCCCAACCTTGGTGACGATCTAACAGAATTCTAAAAAAAATCTTAAGCTTTTTCATCTTTTTCTTAAGATTTACCCAAACCTTGACTCAGACTAGGTTTCTGAAACCGAATTTTTTCTAAAAAGATCCTTAAGAGAATTCAGAGCTGGCTGCATCTGGGTTTTAGCAACAAAGTGCAAGTTCGGCAATCTTTTCTACCTTGAGATAGAAAAATCTCAGATACCGAGAATGTACGGTATCGTATCTCATTCCAGATTTAATTTAGCTTTAGAGTAAGTTCTAACATACCGGATTGATACGTAAAGCTACTGGACTTTAGCGGCGATCGCTAAATCTACATAAACTTTATATGTACATCAACTTAGAACCCGATCTATATCGGCATAGGATAGCGCAAGATAGCAAGTTATGCCTCATTTCCTAGATCGAGAAGCACAGGTAGGGACACACAGCTATATGCCCCTCACATATTTTGATATCAGTAGGTTACGCTTCATCCTCAGCGGAGACTTCGATCTCATCTTCCTTGTAGTTTGGCTCTAAATTGGCGGGGCGATCTTGATTGAGCCGATTAATCAGCGACAGCACTCTTGTTCCTCTTTCAATCGAACGATCTTCGTGAAATACAACTTCTGGAGTGCGGCGGAGACGGATTCTTTGCCCTAACTCTCGGCGAACGTACCCTGTGGCTGACTTTAAGCCTGCCATAGTTTGCTCTCTAGCATCGTCTGAACCATATATTGATACGTAGATCTTGGCGTGTTGTAGATCGCCGGATACGTCTACATCGGTAACGCTAACCATACCTACACCAACTCGATCGTCTTTGATACCATTTAATAGCATCTGACTTACCTCGCGTTTGATTAATTCAGCAACGCGATCCACGCGGCGACTTGTAGCCATAACAATAACCCTTCCTCATACTTGAATCAAATCAGTAGAGCCAACCAATGGTTCTACCCAGCTTTTCTAGTCTATTAGCTATTGCAAGAAGGCAGCAGGCAAAAGATTATAATACTGATTCTATGTGCTTTGTAAGTTGGCGATCGGCTATACGCTTATTCTCGCGATACTTCACTATTTTATTAAGACGGGCTTAAGCCCAACATAGCGCGGAGGGTAAATAGGACGAACAAAGATAACCCAACAAACATACCGACGATTGCGATCGCGGTTGTGGGACGCTTAAATAGGGGAGTCAATGGAGATATGGCGTTTAAGAAAATCCCCAAGACGATCGTTACAAAGTAGCGGGGGTAGCGAGAGACGTTTTCCCAGAAGCCATCAAACATTTGATTTATAAGCCTTGTCTAACTGTTAAATTTTTTTCATGTGAATTACGTTTATTCTATAGCAATTTGTTATTGGTCATTGGTCATTGGTCGTTTGCGAGTAGCTAGTCGCTGGATCTTCATTTAGCCACTGGTTCCACTAGCCACTGATAACTGCTCACTACTCACTGCTCCCTGCTATATTCGGTGAGGTTGAGAGTTATTGAACAAATTGAATGCTACGTCAGTCACTCCAGTTAAGCCTTCCGCGTCCGTTTTTAAAATGGGCAGGTGGTAAAAGCCAGTTGATTTCTCAATATATTCCTTACTTTCCTCAAAAATTTGCTACGTACTACGAGCCATTTTTAGGAGGAGGGGCAGTCTTTTTTTACTTGTATGGAGTGGCTAGAAATAATAATCCTACACAAAAGTTTCCGGCAGTACTGACAGATATCAATCCTGAATTAGTCAATGTATATCGTTGCGTGCGCGATCGCGTTGAGGAATTAATTGAGTTGTTGGCATGGCATCAACAGCAGCACGATCGCGATTATTATTATCGGATGCGATCGCAGTTCAAGGGAACGCCTGTGGAAATGGCAGCGCGATTAATCTATCTGAATAAAACTTGTTTTAATGGTTTATACCGCGAAAACTCTAAAGGAGAGTTTAATGTCCCAATCGGAAAATATAAAAATCCTACTATTTGCAATGCAGAGTTATTACGTTTAGTTTCAGGCTCTCTTCAATCTGTATCAATAGAAGTTAGACCTTTTGATTCTATTTTAGGATTTGCTAAAACGGCAGAGGATTTCGTTTATTTCGATCCGCCCTATCATCCCCTGAGCGAGACTAGTAGTTTCACGAATTATAGTCGTTACTCTTTTAACGAAAATGAGCAGATTAGATTGAGAGATACGTTTGCAGAATTAGCTCGACGTGGAGTTAAGGTAATGTTATCTAACTCTGATTGTTCATTGGTTCGAGAGTTATATAAAGATTTTCATATTCATGAAATTTTAGCAGCTAGAGCGATCAATTCTAAAGCCGAAAAGAGAGGTAAGATTACTGAAATATTAGTTATTGCGAATTAGATTTAAAATATCTGTTTTTACAATCAATAAATTACCCGCTATCTAATATCTAACTACGATTTTATGTAGAGCAAACCTTCTGACTAGTATTTCTTTTGAATAATCTGTCTCAAGATAGAGGAATAACTTGAAAAAGATCCCTTCTGGGGATAGAGTGACTCATTTGATTTCAGGGATTATGCTGATTTTGTATAAACTTAAGTATCAAATAGAACAGTAAATTACTGAGAAGGAGCTTTATTGA